>JAIPGP010000092.1 GCA_021735645.1 Candidatus Cloacimonadota bacterium | reverse complement strand
CTAATACTCCAATTATTTTTTCATTATATTTTTCTGTAAGTAGTTCCATGATAAAATCCTTTTTTTTTATTAAATAATAAGTGGATTAAGCTATAATGTAAACCTTTTTGGTTCTGGCTTGTCCAGGTTAGGATTTCACCAATAGCACACGTTTCTGGCACAGAATAAGATAGGAAATGATAATAAATATTTAACCAGTGAACGGTGAACAGGACAGTGATGAGTAAATCCAACTGCACTCAGAACCTTAGGGCTCTTGGCAAAAGCCAAACCTGGACAAGCCAGAACTAAAAAGGGAAGAAGCTCCAGCTACTAGGGTAATCCTAATGCTATGCGTAAATTTTGTATTGTAACACGATATAAAGAAGTCACTGAAGTGACTACATTTTTTGTACATCAATGCTCCCCCAAATTTGGGGGTTAATAAGATTGGTGTTTAGCAGTAAATTTAGCGATAATTGACCAGATAAGTAGGACTTGCACCGCTGGCGGTACTCCGAAAGTGGGACGAGAACTACGGACATTAAGGGACATAAATTATCAATTCCCCTGTTAGATGTTTCCTTAATTGGTTGATATTGATCGTTATCTGCGCCGCACCTGTGAGTACACTGGCGCTGCACATATAACTTAATGGCAGTAATATTTTCAATTTCGAGGGGCCTGTTTAAATCCTGCCAAAAAGTGACAGAATATTAACTGTAAGGTATATCTGCACAAAATGGGATAAAGATTGTGGGTATGTTATCTAGTCGAGGTTATATTTCTTTAGTCTTCTATCTAAAGCCTGGCGGGTGATCGCGAGAAGCTGGGCGGCTTGGGATTTATTATTATTGGCTTTTTGGAGAGCAAGTATAACGAGATTTTTTTCCATATTATCCAGATTGAAGTCGGCATTTTGCATAGATGAAAGGTCTTTTTGGGGTAAGGCATAATTTGAGCCAGGGCTAAGGTTTGGGAAATCCGCCATAGTAAGCTGATTACTGTCGCAGAGAATGACAGCTTTTTCGATGAAATTTTTCAATTCTCTGATATTGCCGGGGAAATCATAATTTTGCAGAATATTAAAGACCTGGTCATCAATCGCGGAGATTTTTTTCTTCAAGCGGTTGGAAATGTGTTTTGCGTAATATTCCACGAGTGGAGGGATATCCTGGGGACGCTCACGCAGAGGCGGGATATGGATTTCAAAAGTATTAAGCCGGTGATACAGGTCGAGGCGGAAGTTTTTTTCTGCGAGCATATCGGAAATATTTTGATTTGTGGCAGCAATCACACGCACATCTACAGGTATTTCTTTATGAGTACCCACGCGAGTGACTTTTTTTTCTTCCAGTACGCGGAGCAGTTTACCCTGCAGTTCCAGTTTCATATCGGCAACTTCATCCAGGAAGAGAGTTCCTTTATCAGCGATTTCAAACATACCGGTGCGATGTTCATCAGCACCGGTGAAAGCTCCTTTTTTATGTCCGAAGAATTCACTTTCGAAGAGAGATTCCGGGATAGCGGAACAATTTACTGCATAGAAATAGTTTTTGCTACGGGGACTGAGTGCATGGATACCACGGGCAACCAGCTCTTTGCCTGTACCGCTTTCACCGGTTATCAGCACGGAAGTATCGGGAAATTTTGCCACTTTGGTCATTAGATTGATGATAGCCTGCATTTTATCACTTGAACCTATGATCTCAGAACCGATATTATCCAGCAATTCTTGATTTATCAAGCTGTAATTAAGCTCCATTTTCTGCAACTGGTTTTCGGTAGAGCGCAGCTTGAGATGAGTTTTCACGCGAGCGAGCAGTTCCAGACTCTTAAATGGTTTCCCCACATAGTCCACCGCTCCGAGTTCAAATCCTTTGATCACGTCTTCGGTATTGGTTTTACTGGTGAGAAAAATGAGGGGGATATCCTGAGTGAGAGGAGAATTTTTTAATTGGGTGCAGACTTCATATCCGTCCATATCAGGCATCATAATATCGAGCAGGATCAGGTCGGGCAGGGATTGTTTTACGAGGTGAAGAGCGGTTTCGCCGCTGGCAGCCACAATCACTTCATAGCCTTCAGTTTCCAGTTTTCGGGAGAGGATTTTGAGGTTTATTGCCTCGTCATCGATAATCAGGATATGCTGTTTATTGAGATCAGAGAATCTTTGGTTTTTCATAAAAAATCAGCCTTATTTTTTTTGCCGGAATACATCAGCGGCTTTTTGGAGGACTTCCAGGAGGTTTTTCTTTTCAAAGGGTTTGGTGAGATAAGCATCGCAGTTATGGTGGAGGAATTCGTCGTCAGATTCTTCAAAGACGTAGGCAGTGAGAGCAACCACGAAGATGTCAGCGAGATCGGGATTATTTCTGATGTGTTTCAGGGTTTCAATCCCGTTCAGGACAGGCATCTGAATGTCCAGAAAAAGCAGGTCATATTTATCAGTCGTCATAAGATCAAGAGCTTCCTGACCATTAGACGCCAGGGTACATTTTAAGTTAAAGTGCAGAAGAAAATCTTTTATTACTGCCTGATTGATGGAATTATCTTCAGCGACGAGGATATTCATGGGAGGGAAGACGGGAGGGGCTTCCGGAGAGGAAGCGGGAGAATAGGCAGGGGCAATGCCGATGAATTTGCGAGGTAGCAGATAGAGTATTTCATTTATTTCAGCAAGTTCAGGGAGGATTGCTTCAGAATTATGATTTTGTTTATTACTTCGTATTTCATCAAGTATAAGGCTGGCTTTATTGGATATTTCGTAGATACAGGTTTGTCCTGTGAAGCCTTTGAGGCTATGGGCAATTTCCTGGATCAACTGGTGCTGCCCTGCAGCGGCAGCCATATTAAGCTGAATAACGCGGTCATGCATGCGCAGGATAGCTTCAAAGAGAACATCTTCGAGACCAGGGTTTTCCAGTTTGAAGTTTTTTTTCCAGATTTTGATCATTTCTTTACCTTTGGCTTCGATGTTTTCAAAGAAATAATTAATGAAGTCCAGAAAGTCATCAGGTTTGAGGTTATGATCGAGGAATTTTTGCTGAGGTTGGAAAAAGATCGCATTGATCAGCTTTTTATTGATGAAAAAGAAGATCCTGTTATTTTTCAGAAGATAAAATACTTTGGGTTTAAAACGAGTCCGGAAATCTAATTTGAGAAATTCAGAGAACTCGGTTTTCTGGTTTTTATCCATTTCCTGCGGGATGAGGATAATGTCTGCCATCAGGAAGCCATCTTCTTGCCAGTTATCAGGTGAAACCGGCAATATTTCGATCCGGTTGTTTTCACCCCAGAGCTGGAAAGCCTTTTTTTGTCCTGAGTTGAGGTAGATAACTCCCAGTTTACGGGCGGGATATTTATTATTTTTCCGGGAAAGACTGCTTTCGGACTGCCACTTGGTGACCGGAAGCGGAATAGAGACTTTGAATGATGCTCCTTTGCCGGGTTCACTATTTACAGAAATAGAGCCGTTCATAAGATGTACCAGGTTACGGCTGATAGCCAGTCCCAATCCGGTACCCTGCTGCTGGCTGTTGTCAAGCTGATATAGCTGTTCAAAAGCGTCAAAAATGTGATTTTGCTGATGCAGCGGAATGCCGATGCCAGTATCTATGACGTTGAAAACAGCCATATTGTCATTATAGCTGTATTCCAGAGTAACTGAGCCGGTTTCGGTGAATTTGATGGCATTATTCATCAGGTTTATCAGCACCTGATTAATGCGGAATTTATCACCCTTCACGAGTTCCGGGATTTTGCCTAAGGGTTTAACATTCAGGTCAAGATTGCGGTCACCGGCTTTTACGAGCATCATATAATAAAGCGTCATCACCAGGTCATCAATAGAGAAATCTTCGCTATCGGCTTTGATCTTTCCGGCTTCGAGTTTAGAGAAGTCCAGGATACCATTGATGAGAGTGAGCAGGTGTTTGCCGCTTTGGCGGATCATATTGAGTTTTTCGCGTTTTACGGCATCAGTTTCTTCATCATAGAGCAGCTCGGAGAAGCCGATAATGGAATTAAGCGGAGTGCGGATTTCATGACTCATATTTGCCAGGAAAGTGCTGCGGATTTTCATCCGCTGCTGGGCTTGCAAGGCCTGGTTTTCAGCATTTTTCCGCTGAATAGAGAAATTGATGGTTTTCAGCAAGAGACGGCTGTCCAGGGTAGAGATGTCCAGATAATCAAGGGCACCTGCAGCAATGAGGTTTTCAGCTTTTGTCCGGTTGTAATAATTATCCACAAGTATCACCGGAAGGTTCAGGTGATCCTGGCAGAAAGCAGAAATTTCCGAGTCTTTAAGGTCAGAAATAGACAGAATAATGATATCAAAATCTTTTTCGCTGGTTTCTTTGGCAAGCTTGGTGAGATTACTCACATTTTGGATTTGGATTTTCTGGGAGCCGAAGCTGAGCATGCTTTCCAAGGCAGAGCGGGTAGCAATTTTATTACTGAGCAGTAATAAAGAAATTTCATTATCCCATTGAAAATCACTGTTTTTTTGCAAATCAACTCCTTCAAAAATCTAAAACATAAAAAAGCGGAACAGATATTTTATTGTCAATAAAGAAAAAGTTTTTAAGCCTGAGAATAGTGATATTTTGGTGATATGATTAACTCTAGCATAAATTTGGGACAGGTATAAGGGGGGGCAGCAGAAAAAGAAATCAGCTAAATAACAAAAAAAGCTTGAATAAAAAAGGGTGTTCCTGGATTTTGTTTTAATCATAAAAATATGAATGTGAGATATACTGGAGGAAATTTAGATGTTCGAACAGATGCGAAGAAACGCTAAGGCTATTTTCTGGGTCATAGCAATTGTATTTATCGTCGGTATGGGAATTGGTGGAGTGGCTGGTGTATTTACACCCAAGCCGTTCCTGGCAAAGATTGAAGGTCAAAAGATCACTTATACTGAGTATAAGCAAATGCTGCAGCGTGCTTATGGCAAGTATGCTGAGGAAAATCCCGACAAAGAAATTGATGATGCTGCCATGGATCAGATCAATAATGACACCTTTAAGCAATTAAAGGATGAAATCGTGATGAACAAGGCAATGAAGAAGTATCGCATCAAAGTGACAGATGAAGATGTGATGGAAAAGCTGAACAATCCCGGAGATGATGTCAAACAGATTCCTGATTTTCAGGTTGATGGTAAATTTGATATGGATAAGTATATGGATGCTTTGATGACAAATGACCAGTTTGCTCAGTACCTGGAAGCGTCCTACCGCAATTCACTGCCCTATGAGAAGCTTTATGAGCGGATAAAAAGTGAAGTCGTGATCACAATGGATGATGTGAAAGAAGATTATATCAAGAAGAATGATATGGCAGATGCCAAAATCATTTTCTTTGATGCGAAAAAGATCAAAGACGTGGAAGCCAGTGATGCAGAAATCCAGGCATACTACGACGAGAACAAGGAAGATTACAAGAAAGATCCTGCCTGCAAGTATAAGTATATAAAAATGCCTCTGGCAGCTTCTGAAGCAGATAAAAATAGAGCAAAAACAAAAATAGACTCTATTTATCCTGAAGTGAATAAGGACAATTTTGCTGATATGGCAATGGAATATTCAGAAGGACCATCAGCACCTAAGGGTGGAGACCTTGACTGGTTTGGCAGGGGTAAGATGGTGGCGGAATTTGATGAAATGGTATTTAAAATGGCTGTAGGTGATATATCCAAACCTATTCTAACTCAGTTTGGCTGGCATATTATCTATAAGCGTGATACCCGCAAAACTGAAGATGGACAGGACGAAGTGCTTGCCAGTCATATTCTGATAAATGTAGAGCCCAGCCAGGCAACAAAAGATAATCTGGGCAATATTGCCATGGATATCTATGATCTGGCAGCAGAAGTGGGTATAGATTCTGCTGGCAGCCAGATGAAGTATGAAGTGAAAGAAACGCGGGAATTTTATGCAGATGCCACTTATATATCGGGCATTGGCAGGGAAGAGAGTCTGGTTACTTTTGCTTTCAAGAATAAAGTGGGAGCAATTGCTGATCCTATTAAGCAGACAGATGGCAGTTATCTGGTAGCCCAGATTTCCTATAAAGTAGGCGAGCATTATCAGGACCTGGAAGAAGTCAAAAGCCGAATCAAGCGTACAGTGGAAACTTCTAAAAAAGCAGAAGTGGTAATAGCCAAAGCCGATTCTTTTGTGACCGCATATCAGCCGGAGGAATGGCTGGCAAAGGCAGCAGAAGAAGGATGGGAAATCGTGGAAGCTACAGAGATTACTATTGATAAGAGTCTGCCTAAGGTTCGTAAGGTCGATGCGCTTAATAAAGCGATTCTGGACCTGGGAATAGACCAGCATACAGAATTGATCAAGGATGATAATGGTGCTTATCTGGCATTCGTGACATCACGTACGAAACCTGATATGGAGAAATTTGAAACAGAGAAAGATTCTCTGCTGGAAACTCTGCAGGAATCTAAAGAGACTGAGCACTTAAATGAATGGTATCAGGAAGCAATTCAGAATGCGGAAGTGATCGATAATCGCAGTTTGTATGATCTGTAAACTATTTAGATAGTTAGATAAATAGAAAGAGACCTGAATTTTCGGGTCTCTTTTTTTTGTTCGGCGGAGGGTACCAGCATTCAGGATATGGACACTATGGACATAATGGACAACTTCTGATCTTGAGGTCTATCTTCCGCATTACTCGAACCGGTTTTACTTGACCTCAGTTTTAACAATTTATTATTTACTATATCCTGAAAGAAAGGAGATTGTAATGAGATTATATTTATTATCATTCCTGGTTTTATTGCTCGTTTTTACAGGTTGTACTGTAGATACTGATGAAGGAAACCAAATTGTCCCTATTGAGGAAGGGAATTACTGGATTTATGGAATCTCCGGAGTGGTAGATACTCTGCATTATGAAAGATTTTTTGATGCAGGACCAGATTCGCGGGCAACTGGTTCTGGGTTTGCTGGTCATCTTATGAAGATGATGATCCATTTATTATTGCTAAGATAAAACCTGAGGGTTACTACATGAATATGGGTTACAGTTCAGTTGAAAGAACCGGCATGTATGATCTTTGGGGCAGAAAAACTACCGACCCTTCCAAGGCAGTTAATTCCCGGTTAAATCGAGATGAGGAAATGGAATATATACTCTATAAATATCCTGTCGAGCTTGATGAAGAATGGATATTGTATACAGACACAATTTTAGATGAAGATGGCGAATTTGTCTGCGAAGTCGATTACAAAGGGAGATATGACATTGATACGACAGTTGAAGTAGCGGCAGGAGAATTTTCAGTGATCAGGTATGAGTATTTCTATGAGGTGCCTTCGGAAATTCCATTTAATCTTGAATGGAAACAAAGGATTTATTGTAAACCTGGGATTGGATATATTCTTCATGAGTTCTCTTTCGATGATTCTGCTGTCTGGGAAAGATTTCAAGAACTCATTGATTTTCAGGTAAATTGATAATTACCTGAATGTGTTGCTTAGCCTGACCGAGCGAAAAAAAATGCAAAACATCCTTCGGGCAAGGCTGGGGCACGGCAGGCGGATTGGACGGATTGAGCTGATGGTCGTGGATAATGTAATGTAAGATTATTAACCGCGAAAATCGCTAAAACCGCGAAAGAATGCAATGTGAAGAACGATGGTAAGCCAGGACTGAATGGCACTCCGGACAGACTGATCGATCAGGATTATGGATATAATGGACAATTCCTGATTGGACTGGTGGAGTTTAACTGCTTAGATTGCTGCTATCAATTCCCTGGCTTTCTGCAAAGCCTGATCAATTTTGCCGGCTTCTTTGCCTCCTGCTTGAGCCATATCCGGTCTGCCGCCGCCTTTACCTCCCACTTCTATTGCCACCTGCTTCACGATTTTTCCTGCCTGGTACTTTTTGGTGAGGTCAGCAGATACAACTGAGAGGATAGAGACTTTGCCATCAACTTCTGCGATCAGAACAGCAATACCGCTTTTCAGTTTATCACGCATCTGATCACCGAGAACAGGCATATCCTTACTGCTTTTCACTTTGATGCGACTGATTACACATTTAATGCCTTTGATAGTTTCTGCCCTGGTTATCAGATCATCAAGCTGACCGCTGGCTGCTTTCTGCTGCAGAGTTTCAATAGTTTTCTGGTGCTGTTTATTTTCTTCTATAAGTTTCATGATCCTATCTGTCAGGTCAGCCGTGCTGCTGTGCAGCAGTCGTCCTGCTTCGGAGAGAATATCATCTGCCTGATTGATCAGTTTTTCAGCGTTATCACCTGTAACAGCTTCTATACGACGGACTCCTGCAGCAATAGAGCTTTCGGAGATGATCTTGAAATAACCTATCTGTCCGGTAGAATCCAGGTGAGTACCACCACATAATTCCTTGGAAAATTCGCCCATGCTCACTACGCGGACAATATCGCCATACTTTTCACCAAAGAGAGCAAGTGCTCCTTCTTCTCTGGCAGCGGTGATATTCATCACTGCCTTGGTTATCGGCAGGCAGGCTCTAATCTTCTCATTTATAATAGCCTCCACCATTGCCAGTTCACGGGGAGATGTCTGCTGGATATGAGCAAAGTCAAAGCGGAGATGCTCAGAATTCACATAAGACCCTTTCTGCTGGATATGTTCACCAAGCACTTCCCGCAGAGCAGCCTGCAGCAAATGAGCTGCCGAGTGATTTCTCATGATCTTTAAGCGGCGATCTGGATCAATTGTTGCTAGTACTTCTCCTTTTTGCGGCATTCCTTTGGTCAGAATTCCCTGATGGATAAACAGGTCATTATCCTTTTGCACATCCACAACTCTGATCTCAAAATCATTACCGTGAATAAAACCTGTATCTGCCACCTGCCCCCCGGATTCAGCATAAAAAGGAGTTTCATCCATCACGAATATCACTTTGCCTTCATCAAGATAGAAATCCAGTAATTTACATTCAGTAGTCAAATTTTCATAGCCGATAAATCTGGTTGCTGGCTGTTTCAAGAGTTCGATTATTCTGGGGTCTGAATTATCAAGCGTGAATTTTGCCGAAGCTCTGGCTCTGTCTTTCTGTCTTTGCATTTCATCGATGAAGCCCTCTTTATCTAATGTGAGCTGATAGCGTTCTGCCATGAGCATTGTGAGGTCTGGCGGGAAGCCATAAGTATCATAAAGCATAAACACATCAGAACCGCTAATTTCTTTGACTCCATTACTTTCCATTTGTTTTCTGATCTCTTCAAAGCGGATAAGTCCTTTATCCAAAGTGAGATTGAAGCGTTCTTCTTCCGATTTGATCATCATTTTCACAAAGGCTTTTTTATCGCGCAATTCCTGATAATGGTGTCCCAGATTCTTGATAACTACATCAACCAGCTCAGCTAAAAAAGGTTTTTTGAGGTTCAAAAGTCTGCCATGATGAGCAGCTCTACGCAGGATTCTGCGCAGCACATAGCCTCTGCCTTCATTTGAGGGCGTGCCACCATCAGCAATAGCGAAGCTGAGGCAGCGGATATGATCTGCTATCACGCGGTGGGGTACTCCGGCTTCGCCCTGATCATAAGCAATACCGCTGATCTTTTCTATTTCTTTGATGATGGGCATAAAAAGGTCTGTATCGTAATTTGATTTCACGCCTTGCAGCACCTGACAGATGCGTTCCAGTCCCGCCCCGGTATCTATATATTTGTTTTGCAGCGGGTGCAATTCACCATCACTATCGCGATTGTATTGGATAAATACCAGGTTCCATAGCTCTATATAGCGGTGACAATTGCCATTTACGCGGCATTCGTGTCCATCCACTCCCTGCAAATTACAGAATTCCTCACCCAGGTCAATATGGATTTCGCTGCTGGGACCGCAGGGTCCTGTTTCACCCATTTCCCAGAAATTATCCTTATCACCGTGGTATTCGATGTGAGAATTATCAATATCAGTTTTATCTCTCCAGATATTATAGGCATTTTCATCGCTGTTGTGCACCGTGGCATAGAGCTTGTCTTTGGGAAGTTTCCAGACGTCTGTGAGCAGTTCCCAGGCCCAGACAATAGCTTCTTTTTTATAATAATCACCAAAACTCCAGTTACCCAGCATTTCAAAGAATGTGTGATGATAGCCGTCTCTGCCTACTTCATCCAGATCATTGTGCTTGCCACCGGCACGGATACATTTCTGACTATCCACTGCTCTGCCGAATTCCGGGATGATCCTGCCCAGAAAGATGTCCTTGAACTGGTTCATACCGGCATTTGTAAATAGAAGAGTGGGATCATCGATGGGGATTACAGGAGCACTATTAACCTGATGATGACCTTTTGTGATAAAAAACTCTAAAAAATCCTGCCTGATCTCTTTACTGCTTTTCATATATTTTTATACCTCATATCTCTATTATTTTATATTGGTAAAAAACGATAAATGCAGTTTTTGTGTAAAGTAAATTGTTTAATAATTATTACCTGCGTAAGGTGTTATATAAGAGAATTCTCAATTAGTATTTCGTTTTAAATCGTTGGAAGGTCAATTTCTCTTCCTGATTAAGTATTGCGTCATAAATATGTGTCACATTGCACGAAGTGATTTTTTAAATTATTGCGAGTCGAGAAAAACTTCAATATCCTGAATATTATAGAGATGAACAATGTAGATAGAATATAAAAGAACAAGTTCAAAGTTACAGATATCTATGATGTTATGCTTACCCGTCTATCTATATAAATATTCTCAGAAAAGATCCTCTGTCTCTTTTTAGGATCATGTTGTATTTCTTATTGATCGTCTCTTTTTCCCAAACATAACTGAAATCAACTACCAGATTGATCTCTTCTATTCCTCTGGAATAAAAAAGCCATATTTATCCGAATATGTCTCATCTCCTACCATATGATTTTGAGTATTTTTCCTGACCGCTGGGTTAATGGCATACCCGCTATCAAATATCCCGTTTACAGCTATCATGATTCTTTCGTGATTCCACCCCAGCGGGAAATATTTATTCTCAGTATTCTCGAATTCAAAAACCAGGCTCTTTTTGCTGTTTATTCTCACTGAATTTATTATCACACTATCCTGTAATGATGCATCTTCAATTCTGAAATCTAAACGCACACAAAATTTTGTGTCGGATATTTCTACAACATGCTCACCCATATCATAATAAACAGATCTTTAAGCCAAAGCTTCTACTGATGCCCGAAATTCAAGTCCCAGATTATTACTTACTGGATAGTAATCATCATAAAATTGATCATCACCTGTATTAGAAACAAACTGGTTTTTTTTGATTTATAGCACAGCCGCTTAATAATACTATCAAAGTAATCAGACAAATTATCTCTCTCATTTTACCCCTCATTGCTCGTAGTTTCACAACAAAATGTATTGAAATTTATTCATCATTGTCTAGTAATAATTTCTCGAATATTCATGATATCTTCATTAACATCTTATTTATATGAACTGCTCTTTCATTTCTTATCCTGATAAACAGCCGACTTCCCAGCCTGCCTGGAGCATGATCATAATAATGCTGGCTGGAAAGGCTCGCTGCTTTCGGGGGAATATCAATCAGGAAGGCAAGATAACTTGCCTATGTACTTTTTATTTCCAGCAGTCATTTCATAGAGATAAATCCCTGCTGCGAGTTTTTGCTGGTTATTGTCACGTCCATTCCATGACAGGCTGTTTCCCTGGAAGCTTCCGGCATAAAACTGCTTGATAAGCTGCCCTTTTACATTATAAATCCGCAGTGAGTAATCAGATGTAGTTTGATTTACCGGAAAATCAAGAAAATGAGTATTTTCTCTAAAGGGATTAGGTGAAAAATAGGGTGAAGTTTCCATTTTTGAAAGCGTTTCCAATTCTGCTGAATTGCCATACAATAAGCAGAAATCATAGCCTGCTATCTCATTATCACTCAGGTTAATATCTTCCGCAATTTCTACTATATAGCCCTCTGCCTGGCAGGTAACATCATATTGTCCGGCTGGAAGATTCAGACAGTACTCGCCATAGAAATCACTGACAGACATAAAACTATCTACTTGGATCATGGCATTTCTCACAGGGAAACCTGTAGCATTCGCTATCACTCTCCCGACCAGAAAAGCCGTGCTGTCTGCCAGTTGAATTGCTGAGTGGGGACACCAGTTCAGACATTCTCCACAGCCGCTGCATAAGTCAGCATCTATTCGCATGATCTGTAATTCCTGATCAAAATAGATTGCATTCTCTGGACAACTGATCAGGCATTCGCCACAGCCGTCACATTGCGCAGGATTGATAGTGAAATATGTGCGCATAACACCATACAGTGCTATGATCAGAAATATAGAAAGAAAAAATATCAAACTGGCACCCTTTTTCATTTCAGCAATACCATTTTCCGATATGAAGATTTTGCCTGAGATTGTAGACAACCATAATATATCCCTGCTACCACGGGATTACCGGAATTATCCAAGCCATTCCAGGTAAAATGTTTCTGGTGCTGAGAAGGAAACCGGCGAACCAGTTCACCTCGGATATTATAAATAGAAAAATTCACTACCTGGGTTGCAGTGAGTTCACCTTCCAGAAATATAGTTGTGCTGGGATTAAAAGGGTTAGGATAATTTATAAAGCTCTGATCTTTTTGAGGTAAGCTCTCCTCTTCTTCTTCAGATTGCAGGTGAGTAAGTGAGAGCAGACGTAAATCGGAATATCCGCCAATACTGGCAGAACCATAGCCGGTTACCACAATATTTCCGGCATTATTCAGCAGGATAGCATTGCCGCTGCCTGCTCCCCAGCTGGGAAAAAGATTCTGATCAAGAATTGCTCCCTCAGCACTCAGGGCAGCCACAAAAAGACGTGCCTCATGCTGCTGGCTCTGGTTAGCAGATCCGCATAGATAGATGTTTCCACTTTCAGGATCTTCGCAGATATCATATCCATAATCATAGAAGCCAGCAAATTCCAGATGAGTTTTCCAGACTTCATTTAACTCATTATCCACCTTGATAACTGCTACATCCATTAATTCATTCAAATGGCGAGAAGTGCTGCCTACTGCATAAAATCCTCCTCCAGTGGCTGCACAAACTGCATTGCCCAGATCATAACTATTCTGGTGAGTATTCATGATCCAGTAGCTGTTTTCCATTAGTAATTCTCCGCTGCTGTCAATCTTCAGCAGATATAATTCCCTGTTTCTGCCGGGACTGCCTGGATAAGGTAGATCATAAAGTCCTGTGGAACCCGTAATCAGGTAAGTTCCATCATCCAAAGAAATGATGTCATAACCGGTATCTGATAAGGTACAACCATAATTCTGTGTCCATAAAGTATCACCGGCCCCATCGGTTCTCAGTACTATAATATCATCTTCATTGCCAGTAATATCTCCGCTGCCGCAGAGCAAATAACCCGCGTCTTCCACAGCACAAACTGCTTCCAACTGCTGAAATCCGCTTATCTCATAAACCTGTCGCCACAATTCATTACCAGACAGATCTGTCTTTAAGAGAAATCCGTCAAAACCAGATTCGCTCCCGGAAATACTATAGCCCGTAATGATGTAACCCGGTTCTCCAATTGCTGCACAAATACCAGTGGCATAATCCCAGCCACCTATATTATAATTACCAATCCAGAGTTCTCCTCCATCTGCATCGCTGCAAACCAGGCTGATATCTGTATTATTATCAGGCTCAGAACATGTATAACCCGCTATAATATAGCCACCTTCAGCAGTTTCGCATGCAGCATTAGCACCATCAGAAGCTGCACTGCCAAAATATTGTTCCCAGTTAAGAATAAATCCTGCCTGCAAAACTACAAATGTCAGCATAAAAAACATAATGATAAGGATTGCTTTCACTTGCGCACCTCCTCATTATTTAACGCAGACATTGCTGTGAGAATTGCAAATATATTTTGACTGGTATAATATTGACCTCGCATGGTAGTGACTATATTGCCATCGATCACAGGTGGTATCTTGCTGCCTACAATATTAGCTCCAGCAGCAGTGAGTTCCCCATTATAGCTGGTTGGGCATTGCACATTTACCCCATTCACCAGACCGGCAGATGCTAATACTCTTATAGCTGAACAACCTGCCCAGATCACTACATCTTCTGCATCTGCCAAACCCAGTAATACCAGTGTATCCACATCATTCAGCAGATCATAGCAGGGATTCCCCGATACCGAAGTAGAAGACATCAGCATAATGCAGTCATATTCACCTGGATCATTTATTTCTGAGATCAAGGCATCCACTGTCACATTACCGCAACCCAAAAGCCCTGCATAATTCGGACAGGGAGTTACAACTTCACTTACGGCTGCCGTGGTTATCTGCCAGCCCATTTTACTGCAAGTCTCCAGGTAGCAATAATAATTTGCCCCATAGTTATCTGGTATTATAAAAAGTGCCTGAACATTGGCAGCAGATAATATCACAGTAAAACCAAGGATCAACAATAATAAATAAATCTTCATATTCTCTCCCGAAAGCATTCCGGATCAACGGTGATACCACGCAGCAGATATGCAACTTCAATAAAATAATGATCTTCAGGATAAAGCTCATGCAATATATATTGGTGCACTATACCATAAAGTGATTTCCATAAATAAGTTGCTGCCAGTCCGGGATTCAGATCACTGTAGAAAGTGCCGTCTGCAATGCCGGATTTTATAATCTGCTCTGCCATACCATCAAGTCCAGGCTTGAAACCCTGCAAATCTTTAATTACTGTCTCATGCAGTTTATCCCGCTCGTTATGAACTGCCAGATCAAACTGCTGCATTAACAAATAATAGGCAGGAGTTTCTTTAAAAAATTCATAATAGCAAGTTGCCAGACCTTTCAATTTCTGATAGTTATCTACTGCACTTACCATCACTGACTCAAACTTCTCTGACTCTTTTGCAAAAGCCTGGATGATCACTTCCACCACCAGATCTCGCTTGCCATTAAAATAAGAATACAGCGTCCGTCGGGTAAATTCCGCTCTTTCGGCTATTTCTGCCATACTTACTTCTTCATAACCCTTTTCCAGAAATAAATCATGCGCTGCCTCGATAATATCATTCTTTCTCCTAAGCATCTCCCGTTCTTTTCGTGTCATAGCATCTCCTAATACACTCTAGTTACTTAAATACACATTTGTGTAAATAGACATCGAGCTGTGAAATCGGTCAAGAAGTTTTTTTAGCTCTATCTCACTGGACTGAAACTCGGTTTATTTATTAGTATAAAATAATATTCAGGCATCCCCCTGTTTTATTAACTTATAACAACACATAACACGCGAATTAATATAGATTTACAGGTTATTACTTTTTGAAATTAATCTTTACCCTGAAAGGGTTGTACTTGAGTAGCCATGGGTGAAGCCCATGGCTATTAGGCTTCGCCGTAGTTATACCATTTCAGGGTGAAGATGAAAACAAAAAGCCTGAGAAATTTCGGGGGGAGGAGACTGTTCAATCTAAGTAATTGAATTATAAAGAGCAAAATCTATATTAGGCACATTAAGTGCACATCTTTGTTAAAATAGGGTCAATATTCAAAATTGACATTTTTGCTCGAGAATGAGCATTTTATTTTTGAAC
>JAIPGP010000004.1 GCA_021735645.1 Candidatus Cloacimonadota bacterium | reverse complement strand
CCAGAAGGTGGTTCTTGCGGTGAGGTTACACCTGTTCCCATCCCGAACACAGAAGTTAAGTTCACCTGCGCCGATGGTACTGGTCTGGCGACGGATTGGGAGAGTAGGTCGCCGCCTTCTTGAAGCTCTCGTGCTTTTTGTAACTTAATTAGTATAAAATCGTTTAAATAAATAAAGAAGTAAAACCTGAGAAAAAACATTGAAGAAGCTGATCATTACTAATATCTTGACAACATGAGCAAGTCAGATAAGTTGATATTATTATGAAACAGGAAATGAATAGATGAGTAAAAAGAATAAAAAAGTATTAAGAAAAAAGAGTCAGTTGCAGGGATATATAGAAGCAATATTATTTGCTTTTGTAGTAGCATTTCCAATTAAAGCATATGTATTTCAGAATTTTATGATACCTTCACCCTCAATGGAAAGTACTTTACTGGTTGGTGATTATCTGGTTGGTAACAGGCTGAAGTATTTTGTTACAGAACCTGATAGAGAAGACATTGTGATGTTTTATAACCCGGAAGACCCGGAGTATCCGCAACCACCTGAAGATTATATCAGATTAGTAGGACCACTTTACTGGGATAAGGCAAAGTTTTTTTTTAAATGGCATCAGAAGAAATATTTTGTGAAGAGAGTTATAGGCCTGCCTGGAGATGAGGTGGAGATCAAAGATCGTAGGGTATATGTGAACGGGGGACTGTTTCAGCATGATTATGAGCAATATGTAGATCCTCATGGATATAATAATGTACCGATAACCTGGAACAATCACGGAGCTGTGAATGATATCAATTATGGTGATTATGAAGGTAAGCTGGAAGGAGAGCGGGATAATTTTGGTCCTGTAATCGTACCGAAGGGTCATTATTTTGTAATGGGAGATAACCGAGATTTAAGTTCAGACAGCAGATTCTGGGGATTTCTGGATCGACGGGCGATAACCGGTTCCCCTTTTATCATCTTTTTTTCATCTGGTAAAGAACCAATCAAGAATATAAAATATTATTATCAGGAAAGACCGAAAAAGATTCGCTGGAAGCGTTTTATGAAATTAATAAAGTAAGCGAGTGAGAAAAGAAATAGAACAAATTAGACATTTCTACATCCATGTTCCATTTTGCCTGAGCAAGTGTGGTTATTGCAGTTTTTACAGTAAAGAACCAGAAGCAGGAGAAATTGATAATTATTGCAGAACATTAATAAAAGAAATAGCCTATTATCGAACTAACAAAAAATTAGCGTTAGAGAGCATATATTTTGGAGGTGGAACGCCATCTCTATTATCAAAGACACAAATTGAGAGTATATTAAATGAATTGACATTTGACTCAGCATGTGAAGTGACTATTGAAGCAAATCCTGGAGATGTGAATCCCGCCTTAGCCGATGTCTGGCTGCAAGCAGGAATAAATAGGATCAGTATTGGATTGCAAAGCATGCAGCCTGAAGAGCTTAGAATCCTGGGACGAAGACACGGAGTTGAAGAAAATTATGCAGCAGTGAATACATTAAGAGAAAGCGGTTTTACCAATATCTCTTTTGACCTGATATATGGCTTACCCCAGCAGAGTTTGGCAGATGTGAAATATTCGCTTGAGGAATATATGAAACTCTCACCTGAGCATCTTTCTACATATTGTCTATCACTGGCAGATGACTGCCGGCTGGCATATCTCAAAAAGCAGTTGCCTGACGATGAAACAGAAAGTGAGATGTATTATATGATCAGGCAGGTATTACAGCAGAATGGCTGGCAGCAGTATGAACTAAGCAGTTTCAGCAGGAATAACAGGCATTCCGTCCACAATTCTGCCTATTGGCAAAGCAGGGAATATGTAGGTTGCGGACCTTCGGCATCCGGATATATTTCCGGGATCAGGTATCAGAATTCGGCAAATCTTAACTTGTGGCGAGAGCAGGTATTATCAGGGCGTTTTATGCCGAATAACGAAGAGATAGACGAGACATTACGAGAAAAAGAATATATAATTCTGGCATTAAGAACAACACAAGGCTTCAAATCAGCAGATTTTAAAAAGGAATTTAAAATAGATTTCAGAGAGAAATACAGTGAAAAACTTGTCAAATTCCAGAACCTGAAATTACTGGAATTGGCAGATGGCTATATCAGGTTAACACCTGAAGGGTATTTCATTAGTAATGAAGTTCTGAGTGAATTTGTCTGAGAGGTAAAAATGAGAAGTAAATTAATAATATTAATTCTAATATTGGCAGGAATAATAAATGGTTCCATCCTGATTCCGATGGATAATACTCAAAATAATCATTTAAAAGCTTATGGAGTGGCATTTGCTGCTCTTCAGGAAGAAATCTCTGTCAAGTGGTTATTGAATTACCGCGGTGGATCATGGCTGATGCCGGATTCTTATAATATCCAAAGTCTTTGCAATATCAGGGGTGTTACCTATGAAACGGTTAATGCAGCTGAGGAAGTGCAGATTATGTCTGAAATACAGAATTCCAATATGGATGCAGTGATGCTGGAGAAAGAACCGAAAATAGCAGTATATGTTCCACCCAGTGAAGAGCCCTGGGATGATGCGGTTACTTTAGCTCTCACTTATGCTCAGATAGAGTATGAAACTTTGTGGGATGCGGAGGTTTTGGCTGGAAAGCTGGATGAATATGACTGGCTGCATTTGCATCACGAAGATTTCACGGGACAGTTTGGCAAGTTTTATGCCAGCTACCGGAATGCGCCCTGGTATCAAGAAGATTTGCAGAACAATGTGGATCTGGCAGCTCGGCTGGGTTATAAGAAAGTGTGGCAGATGAAGCATGCTGTCACAGACAAAATCAAGGATTTTGTGCAGAAAGGAGGTTTTCTTTTTGCCATGTGTGCCGCCTGTGACAGTTATGATGTAGCGCAGGCTTTGGGAGATGTAGATGCGGTTGATCAGGTATTTGATGGTGATGGAATAGACCCGAATTATAAGTCGAAACTGAATTATGACCGATGTCTGGCATTTGAGAATTTCACCCTGATCACAAATCCCTATCAATATGAATTCAGTTCCATAGATGCCAGTGATTATGCCAAATTGCGGGGAGCTGAGCAGGATTATTTTCAGCTTTTTGATTTTTCTGCTAAATATGATCCGGTACCCACGATGCTAACGCAATGCCACACGAATGCCGTAAATGGTTTTTTAGGTCAGACGACTTCCTTTCACAAGCGTTTTGTAAAAAAAAGTGTGATTATTCTGGGCGAAGTACCGGGAGCTGATGAAGTGAAATATCTGCATGGTAATTATGGCAAAGGAACCTTCACTTTTTATGGAGGACATGACCCGGAAGATTACCAGCACCGGATTGGAGACCCCGAGACAGTACTTGATATGCATAAGAATTCTCCAGGCTACAGATTGATCCTTAACAACATCCTTTTTCCGGCTGCGGAAAAGAAAAAGCTGAAAACATAAAAAGTACTGGACACCATAAATGGTGAAATGTTTTTGTCTTAAACTCGAAAATATTAAGTAAATATAGAACTGGGAGTGTTTAGATGGAAAAAGACAATGAAATCCGAGAGGAAGAGATGCCAATGGCAGAAGAAGTTACTATCGAAGAGAAGTCCGTTCCTGCGGAAGCGGTAGAAACGGAAGAGAAAGAAGAACCAATTAAGAGCGATGAAGTTGTAGAACCTGAATTAGAAGAAATCGAAGAAACAGAAGACGAGACTGAAGACAACGATTCTGACGACGATTATGATGAAATGCTGGAAAAATCACTGGCTGGTATCACAGATCACCAGATTGGTGACAAAGTTACTGGCGAGATCATTAATATCACAGATTCGTTTATCTTTGTTACTTTAGGCGGTAAGCGTGATGCTTACGCTGATAAAAGTGAGTTCGCCGATAAAACCGGTGCACTAAAGTACAAAGTCGGAGACAATTTATCTGGATACATTTCTAAATATTCAGACACTGAAACTTGTATATCCCGCAGTTTGATTGGTGTAAATCTTCACATCCTGCGTGAAGCTTATGACCAGAAGATACCTGTGGCTGGAAAAGTGATCAGTATGATCAAAGGTGGCTTGCTGGTTGATGTTTCCGGGATTAGAGCATTTTGTCCGCTTAGCCAGATCAGTAACAAGATGGTTCCTGACTACAAAGTGTACCTGAGCAATGATTTTGATTTCCGGGTGATAGATTTTTCAGAAAAAGGTAAAAACATAGTTCTTTCACGCCGCGCTATTCTGGAAGAAGCAGAAAAGCAGCAGAAAGAAATGACGCTTTCCAAAATCCAGATTGGTGACATCATTACCGGTAAAGTAGTGCGATTGACTAATTTTGGTGCATTCATTGATATTGGTGGTCTGGAAGGACTGCTGCATATTTCTGAATTTGCACACAGACGGGTGGAATCTCCTTCTGATATGGTTAACATTGGTGAAGATGTAGAAGCCAAGATCATTCGCTTAAAGGGTGATAAAGTCTCTCTCAGTTTTAAGGCAATGACTCCTGATCCTACTGATTTAGTGCTTGCCGAACTGGAAGAGGGTTCAACTATCAAGTGTCGCGTATTACGCAATCTGCCCTTTGGCTCTTTTGTGGAAATTCAGCCCGGCGTAGAAGGCTTGATCCCGATTTCCGAAATGGATAGAAACCGCCGCGTTGTAAATGCCAATGATATTCTCAAACCGGGTGACATTGTTGAAGTTCAGGTGCTAAAAGTGCGTCCTGCTGAACGGAAAGTATCTCTTTCCTTAAAGGCATTGCAGCCAGACCCCTGGGAATCTATTGATGATGTGATCAGAGTAAATGATGTGATTGACGGTGTGATAGAGAATGTAGCAAATTTTGGCACCTTTATCAAAATCTCTGAAGGCGTTACGGGTTTATTGCCGAACAGTAAAATGAAGATGGCAAATCTCACTTATACCAAGGAAAATATTGGTGAAACAGTAAGCGTGAGAGTTTCAAGAGTGGATATTGACAGTAGAAGAATATCTTTGGAACCCACAGACATGCCCGAAACAGAAAAGAGAGATTCTCGTGACGGTGGACGTGACGGTGGACGTGACGGTGGACGTGATCGCGATCGAGGCCGGGACAATGACTGGCAGAGCTACAAGCATGATAAAAAAGACGAAGTAGATGAAGATAATCCGTTTAATGCCTTATAATTAAGCAGATAATATAGATTTTTATATAGAGGTCATCTTAAGTGATGACCTTTTTTTTATTTGATAAGCATTATCTTTCTCATCACATTTGCTTTTCCACTCTGCAAACGCACCAGATATACTCCTGAACTCACAATTCTACCCATCTCATTCCTGCTATCCCAGTACAGACAGTTCTCTCCAGCCGGTAAAACATCGTCTGCCAGCACCCGCACAAGCTGCCCCTTCAGGTTATAGACTGATAGATATACTTTTTCAGATTCCGGTAAATTAAATACTATTTGTGTTTCCGGATTGAACGGATTGGGGTAATTTTCAATTTTCAATTTTTCATTTTCAATTACGACTTCGTCGATCTCCACCATGCCATATTCAAAAGCTCCCATATCAGGTGCTGTTCCGTAATACTCATTCTCATTAAGATCAAGAAAAACGTCATTATCAAACTCGAAAAAGGCAGTTCCTGCATCAATACAGGGTGATTCCTCACTCAAAGCATAATTCCCCAGCATAGGACAGCAAAACATGGGGTCTTCATTTAGATTGCCATTCAAGTTTACCAGCTCTCCTGAACCCAGGATTTCAATGGCTTCAATTCCATTTTCCAGATCATTATTGGCAATTACCATAAAGCTTTGATAGCCATTATCCCTCATAACAATTTGCTGGGGCTGATTACCCCATAAAATGGAATTAATCAGAATTGGATTGCTGAAACTCTGCAGATATATACCCCCGGCGTACAAAGAAGCAGTATTATCTGCGATTGTCAGATTTGTGATAAAAGGTGAAGAATGTTCCAGATGGATTGCTCCTCCATATATTCCACTGCAATTCTGGATCAGAATATTCTTTAATTCTGCATTAGACCAATAACAATATATTCCGCCACCCCAGGCAGCATAAGAATTCTTAATAGTCACATTGGATATTACAGGATCACAACTTTCGCAGACAATGCCTCCGCCATGCCCTCCCTGGCTATTAGTTATTGTTAAATTACTTATAGTGGCATTATTATTATTATCAATAAGCCGGATTGCAGCAGATTGACCTTCAGGATCAAGTATCACCTCATCTCTATCCACTCCTGCCAAAGAAACATTAGGCGGCAGGGAAACAGGGAAAAATTCACCATTAGCAGAAGGACTATATATTCCTGCACCGAGATAAATTGTATGATGAGTCCAGCCGGTTAACATAATCGTACTGGCATAAATTATCGTTTTTAAGGGATGTTCAGCATCAAGTCCGCTATTGGTATTATCACCCTCCGGCGAAACATAAAGATCCTCAAACACTTGGGCATGATAGCCGTGCTGTATAGAAAAATGAAAATTCTCATATGGGGTTGCCTGCCTTTCATTAGGATAATATACAGTGAAAGTATCTACATATACCGTAAAATCCTCATTGGAATAAATATCATTTCCACATAAGACATGACTGAAATTATTATAAATATTGCAGCGGTTATCCGCATTAAAGTGCAGTTCGGAATTGTAGCTGCGAATTCCGCCTCCAATTTCCTGACTGGTATTATCGGCAATTGTAACATGCTCCAGAACCAGCGTCATATTTAAACAGTTAAGCCCTCCACCATATCTATCTGCAGTATTATTTCTGATTATCACATCGGATAGTTCTATACTTGAGGAACTGCAGGAAATTCCTCCTCCATATAATGAGACTGAGTTATCTTCTATCACAATATTACTAAAAACAGGATTCGAGTCAGTGCAGGAGATTCCACCACCACTATTGGCAGTATTGCCGGTTATCCTCAGATTTTCAAAAACGGCTTCAGAACCCAGGCAATATATCCCTCCGCCATGATTTTCATTGCCATTTGTGACTGTGAAATTGCTATAAAGTACCTGATCATTACCTATGGAATTTATCACTCTGGTGCTGTCTTCAGCATCAAGTATCACTTCTTCCCGCCCAACACCAATGAGAGAAATATAATCCGGTAGTTCCACCGGAAAAGATTCACCATTACTCGAGGGACTGTAAACTCCTTGCAAAAGATGAATGATATGAAGATCATCTATATCTGCATAAATTAGATTACTGGCATACCTTATTGTTTTCATAGGCTCTTCAACTGTCAAACCGCTGTTTTCATCATTACCAGTCGGTGAAACATATAGATCAGCATCAACTTGTTCCAGTTTCCCATGTAATATAGAAAAATTGTAATCATTACCTGGAGCGGCGTAATAAGCTGAGGGATTTATCACCGTAAATGTATCAACATTGACATATAAAAAGTGATTAGTATATAAATCCATTCCATTACCGTTGCTGGTTGTGCTGTTACAATATATATTACAGAGATTTTCCAGATTGAAGGCAGGACCAGAGAATTCACAATTCATACCCCCGCCGTATTCTCCAGCAGTATTATCCGAAATTGTCACATTTGCCATCAGGGGATCTGAATGCCAACAGGATAAGCCTCCTCCTTTCAAAGTGGCAAAATTATTCCTGATGACAACATTTTCCATATTGGCATGAGCATTCACATCCAAATAAATACCGCCACCTTTTCCAGCAAATCCCAATGCTGAATTGTTTTCAATTATTGCATCAGATAACAACGGAATAGAGTAGCAGAACAGCATCCCGCCACCACCGCCGGTACCGGAAGTTGAAACATTATTTGTAACTCTCACACTCGCTATTATGGGATTAGCATGCATACAGTAAATTCCTCCCCCGGAATGTGCTGTATTCTCTGTGATAATCACATTTTCTATTACAGGATCGCACCATTGGGCATTTATTCCTCCTCCGCAACCGGATAGTCCGTGGGTGATTGTCATATTACTGAGCGTAATATCTTCCAGATAATCAAGTGCTATTACTCCAGCAGTATTTTCTGCATCGAGTATCACTGTACATACATCTTCTCCGATCAATGATACAAAAGAGGGTGGACACACCGGAAAGCATTCCTGGTTTGTGGAAGGGCTATAGATACCTCCCGCCAGAAAAATCGTGCGGTGATTCCAGACGTCTGCCTGGATTATTGTGCAGGCGTATTGGATGGTTTTTAAAGGCTCTTCAGGGGTTAAACCGCTATTGCCATTATCACCTTCCGGGGAAACATAAAGATCAGCTTCAACTTGTTCACAAGCTCCGTGCAGTATATCAAAGCTGAAGTATTCCAGTGGGGAAGCATGAAAATCGCCTGGCTCCAGAACGGTAAAAGTATCAACTATCACTTCTATAAAGTCGGTAGAATAGATATCACTCCCTCTTCCTCTGCCACTTATCCGATTACTATAAATATTACAGCGGTTTTCACTACTGAAGCTGCAAAGCAGGGCATCAGATATAAATATCCCCCCTCCTTCACCAGGAGTTGAATTATCCCTGATAGTTAAATTACTGAAAACCAGATCACAGCTACTGCAAAAAAATCCACCACCGTATATATCAGAGAAATTATCTGCTATTGTTATATTAGAAAAGTTGTCTCCAGATACATAACCGAGGTAAACTCCTCCTCCATAACTTTCTGCCTGATTACCAGTAATTACAAGATTTACTGCCTCCAAACTGGAATCATCTATTTGAATTCCTCCACCACTCCATTCACTGGTATTATCTGCTACTGTAAGATTTTCCAGATTGATATCTGAGAATCTAGCATAAACTCCACCTCCATTATGACCCTGGTTTGCATTGATCTTCAGATTGTTGAAAATCACCGTAGATTCGTTGCAATATATCCCCCCGCCCTGGATGGCATTTCCATTAGTAATCGTGAAGCCGGTTAATACTGCTGTAGAATCTTCCACATTATCTATTATGACCACGCTTCCATTCTGATCACCATCAATGATCGTCTGAGATATATTACTCGTATCCTGGGTAGTATGATACCAGGAACCTACTGTGATCGCCTTACCTTCAAAATCTATATTCTCAATATAAGTTCCGGGAGCTGCCAGCACAGTATCAAAGTTTACTGCTGCATAAATCCCTTCCTGAATTGATGGATAGTCTGCTGGAATGTTAATAATAGTGCCCCACAAAATAACTGTTGATACAAATAATACTAAAAAAAACACCAACTTACTCATTTCCGCCTCTCTATAATATTGAATGTACTATTAATGCCAGACGGAAAATACTTGTCAACTATAAAGTAACAAGTTCGCATCCCCCCGTAATTTCTCAGGGTTTTGTTTTCATCTTCACCCTGAAAGGGTGTAACTACGGCGAAGCCTAATAGCCATGGGTTTTAACCCATCGACCCAAAACCACATAAATTCCCACCCTTCCTGTTTTCGGCTCCGCCCAAAGCAGGAAGGGTGGGAATTTTTTTCGTTCATTTTTCCATGGGTTTCACCCATGGCTACTATAGTACAACCCTTTCAGGGTAAAGAACAATTTCAAGAAATAATAACCTGTAAATCTATATTAATTAGCGTGTTACATGTTGTTATTAGTAAATAAAGCAGGGGGATGCCTGTAAAGTAACCAGCAAGTTAAACCTTGCGAATGGTTGCTAAACCTTCGCAATGGTTGCCACTCGTTACGCAAGTACAACCGTTAGGTAATTTATCTGGTTGGATATCTTATGAAAAACCTATTTCTTTTTCTTTGCCAGTTTATGCCACCTCCAGAATATGAAGAGCAGCACAAATCCGCTCCAGGAGAACCAGGTCATACGGAAATAGGTGGGAATTGCCCCAATCGTATCCAGCCAGTGTCCGCTGATGGGGGAGAAGATGGCAAATCCCAGGCAGGCTGCCATGCTCACCATTGAGCTTACGGTCGCCCGGTTGTGATCTTCCACCTGATGATTAATATAAAAGCTCATGGTGGGATTATACAATCCGCGAACAAACTGCTGCAATGCAAAAACAGGTATCAGAAATATCGCCGGATGAAGTGCCGGAACCAAAAATGATATGCCCATAATAAATAGCAGAACCAGCAGCAAACGTCGTGGTCGCACATCTTTAAATTTTTTCACCAGATAATGAGACGAGGAAGCAGCGGCAATATTGAAGAACAGAAATGCCACTCCAAACCAGGCTACATCAAGCTTTATCACCTCAAAATAGGGCTGATAAAGCCAGAAACTGCAGCGACTGGCTATTCCCATAATAACCGCAAAACCAAGTGCCCAGAGTATTCGCTTTTTGGTAAATACTTCCCTGCCGCTGTGAATAATATGGCTCAGGTAGTTGCCGGTAGATTTATGTCTGCCCTGATCTTTGAAAAAAGTGGAAGTGACCATAGCAACTATCAAAAATCCCAGACTGATTATAAAAGGAATCAACGGATTGATCTTATATAAAAGACTGCTGATAACTGCCCCAATACCCTGACCTATGAACATTATTGACATGGATTTTCCCAGAATGGTCTGATATTCCTTTTTTCTGTCCAGTTTTACCAGACTCTCATAAAGCAGTGAAGTATCAGAACCGCTCGTGAAGGTCATACCCAGTCCAAAAACTATCTCAGCAACCGCAAAAACAAAAAAACAGTGTCCCAAAATATAAAGCAGAAGCCCCATAAAGCATAAAAGACTGCCCATAAACAAGGCCAGATGCCGCGTGATCTTATCAGAAACTATCCCGGTAGGAACTTCAAATAATAGCACAGACAAAGCAGATAGCGATTGCAGCACCATGATATTGGTATAACTAAGCCCCTTCCAAAGCAGAAAAAGCATCAGCACTGGACCGATTATCAGCATATTATTAAAAAACTTATAATAAAGAAATACTTTTACATTTCTTTTGTAGTATTTATTTTCCATGATGATAAATTCTTTATCTTGTTAATGAGAGTCAACAGAAAATTTTGCGAAGAAGTGCTATGGACATTATAGACACTATGGACATTATAGACACTATGGACAATATAGACTCTATGTCCATAACGTCCACCCTGTCCATTCCCTGTGTTACAACTTGGGCACTTTGTGGTTGAGGGAGATTGTACCCAGACTATCCCAGGTTTGGGATTTTGGAAATTATTTGTTGGCAATAGAGATTAAATGTTTATTTTATATTAAAAACAGGAGGTAATGATGTCTGCTGAATGGCGAGAGGGTAATATAGTCACTTATCTGGAGCGTCATTTTGAGAAACATGGCGAACTGGAAGGCGTATTGTACTGCACTAAGCGAGAGGGTGGGCAGGAGCTGAGTGAGAGACAGAAACAGAACTGGGATAAGCAGGCAGAGGCTATCTGGATTTGATTTTTTTTCCCCGGGAATATCTGGCTGTTCCCGATATATCATATATCGGGAGAAATATCATATTAACTCGATATCTTAGATTGGATTGGGAAAAACTTGACGCGGTTGGAGAAGAAGTTAAAAAGTGAAACAATAAATGGTTGAGCGGGGGAATGGTGAATAATAATAAGATAATAAACATATCTTTGATAATCGTAGTATTATCGATATTAGTTTATATGATAAAAATATTGAAGGGGATTTTCATACCCCTCTCATTTGCAGTGTTTTTACAATTTATGTTTATCCCTGTATATCGAGGACTGGAAAAGCGCCGTGTGCCTGGATGGGTGATAAATGTGCTGCTGGTGATCTTTATGCTGGGAGTATTTTTTGGTTTGGGATCAGTGGTATTTGCCAGTGTGAATTCCTTTATCAAAGAATTTCCTAAGTATGAGGTAAAGATACAGGAAGTATTTCAGTCAGCGATCGTGCATTTTGAGATTCCAATGGAGGAGGTTCGCTCCTATATCAATAACCGAGTAAACTGGGTAGAGATATTTGACCGGTTATCGTTATCGAAGGTGATAGCGAGTTCGATGGGTACTTTTTTGGATTTTATCACCAAGCTGTTATTGACTACGATATTTTTATTATTTTTACTGGCAGAGCGTAAAAGTCTTAATGAGCGGTTGAGGGTAGTTCTTTCGGAGCGGGATATCAAGCGGAAGCGGGATACAATGCAGGACATCGAAAACTCAATTAAGGAATATATTATCAATAAGACCATAATCAGTTTGATAACTGGCATGATCTCTGTATTGTGGTTGAGCATCTTTGGAGTAGATTTTGCAGTAATTGCAGGATTACTGATATTTATCTTAAACTACATCCCGAATTTTGGTTCGATAGTGGCGACAGCATTTCCGATCATGGTCTGTTTTTTTCAGTATGGAATTGGCTGGGTACTGGTTGTTGTAGCGGGATTGCTGATCATTACCCAAGTGATCATGGGCAATATAATAGAGCCACGGTTTATGGGTAATAGACTAAAAATGTCACCGCTGGTGATCTTAATATCGTTGATATTCTGGTATTGGGTATGGGGACCAATCGGGATGGTACTGGCTGTTCCTATCATGTCCGCCATAAATATAATCTTGAAGCAGTTTGATTCAATGAAGTTATTTACAGCATTAATCGCCACCGAGCAGCGTCATCCGCGAGCTCCGGCTAATGAGGAGGATAAATAGCAATGGCTTTACGAATAAAAGAAGTAGCAGAAGGCAGTTGGGCAGAGAGCCTGGGACTGGTTCCTGGCGAGCGGGTATTATCAATAAATGGTCATCGAATAATAGATTTTATAGATTTGAAATATTACAGTGGTGACGAGAAACTGCAACTTGAGATAGAGCGGCTGGATGGCAGTTTGCAGGTATTTAAGGTTCAGGATAGCTGGGAGAAACCGTTAGGTATAATCGCAGATGACCATTTCTGCCGGCAATGCGTGAACGACTGTATATTCTGTTTTATAGATCAGATGCCGTCGGGACTGCGGGAGACGCTGTATATTAAGGATGATGACACCTGTTTTTCGTTTTATTATGGCAATTTTATCACTCTTACCAATCTCACTGATCGGGATTACCGCAAGATAATTGAGCAGAATCTGAGTCCTTTATACATTTCTGTGCATACCACAAATCCGGTATTACATCAAGAGATGCTGCGTTATGATCGAGAGTTCAATATCATGGAAAAGCTGCGGTTTTTAGATAAAAACGACATTTCTTTTCATACCCAGATAGTAGTTGTGCCCGGTTATAATGATGGGGTAGAGCTGGAGCGGAGTCTGGCAGATCTGGACAGTCTGGGCTATAATTGTCTAAGTATCGGGATAGTGCCGGTCGGACTTACAAAGTATCGGGAAGGTCTCAAGGAGTTGCGAGTGATTACTGCTGAAGAATCGGGGCAGATTTTGGCAGCTACTTCGCGGTATAGACGAACCCGGTGTTCAGATGAGATCTATATCAAAGCGGGAGTGGATATCCCTGATGCTGAGTATTATGAGGATTTTGAGCAGTTGGAGAACGGGATTGGTATGATACGGATGCTTTTAATGAACTGGGCAGAAGAGAAAAAGGTTTTTATTGCTGATATCCGGGAAATAGAGCCGACGCTGGTTTTTGTGACAGGGCTGCTGGCAGAAGAGTATATCGGGAAGATAGTTGCTGAAATCAATGCAGAATTACCGGGGAAGGCGAGAGTGCAGTCAATACTCAATGATTATTTTGGTGCGGACGTGACAGTGGCGGGACTGCTAACCTGGAGTGATATTGAGAAGCAGCTTATATTGGGTGACGATGAGGTGGCAGTATTTGCCAGTAACAGCTTTAATAGTGAGCGGTTTACAATTGATGGAGTATCCGCAGAGCAGATAGCCGGGAAGCTGGGTGGCAGGATGATACTAATAGATGAGCAGTTCCAGGGGTGGGAGTTTTTGGGGTTTTAGGAAAGTGGGAAGTAGGTGAAGCGACTATTAGTGTTTAGATAGGGTGGTGGTGGAGTATGCAGTCCCCCAGATAAATCTGGGGGTTAATGAGAGTGGGAAGTAGGTGAAGCGACTATTAGTGTTTAGATAGGGTGGAGTATGCCGTTTCCCAGATGAATCTGAGGGTTAATGAGAGTGGGTTTTGGGATTAAATTTGGTGATAATCTGGAGTTAAAGTACTAAGTTTAGAATAAATTATTGCTAAATAACTATTGCAGCTTGACAACAAATATACGGTTCACATTTGTTGCCGTAAATTAATATGGAGGTTGTCTTATGACAATGAATGCTTTTTTGGATATGATCAAAGCCAAAAATCCTAATCAGCCTGAGTTTCATCAGGCGGTAACGGAAGTAGTTGAGAGTATCTGGGATTTTGCTGAATCAAATCCAGCCTACAAGGATGCAGCGATTCTGGAGAGAATTTGTGAACCTGAACGTACAATTATGTTCAGAGTAGCATGGGTAGATGATAACAACAAGGTAAATGTAAACAAAGGCTACCGCGTAGAATTCAATAGCGCAATCGGTCCTTATAAGGGCGGATTACGTTTTCATCCTTCAGTAAACCTTTCAATTTTGAAGTTCCTTGGTTTTGAGCAGGTATTCAAAAACAGCCTGACCACCTTACCGATGGGTGGTGGAAAAGGTGGAAGTGATTTTAATCCTAAGGGCAAGAGTGACGGCGAAGTAATGCGATTCTGCCAGGCTTTCATGATGGAATTATTCCGTCATATCGGGCCAGACACAGATGTACCCGCTGGTGACATCGGAGTAGGTGGACGCGAGATCGGATTCCTTTTTGGAATGTATAAGAAACTCCGTAACGAATTTACTGGTGTACTCACCGGTAAAGGTCGCGAATGGGGTGGATCATTGATCCGTCCGGAAGCTACCGGTTATGGAGCAGTATATTTTGCCCAGGAAATGATGAAGACTAAGGGCATGGATTTTGCTGGAAAAATAGTAATGGTATCAGGAGCTGGAAACGTGGCCCAGTATGCTATCGAGAAAGTCACAGAATTTGGTGGCAAAGTGGTAACCTTCTGTGATTCAAGCGGAACGATATATGATCCAGCCGGAATCGATGCTGGTAAACTTGCTTATATAATGGAATTAAAGAACATCAAACGTGGACGCGTGAAAGAATACGTAGCCAAGTATCCAAGTGCCAAGTATTATGAAGGTAAGAGTGCCTGGGATATTGTTGGTGAGATCAAACATGTAGATGTAGCAGTTCCTTCGGCAACACAGAATGAGATCAACGAAGCACAGGCTCAGGCATTAGTTGATGCTGGCTGCAAGGTAGTATCAGAAGGCGCAAATATGCCAACAGTACCTGCTGGTGTAGAAGTATTCCTTAAGAACAAGCTTTTATACGGACCAGGTAAAGCGGCTAATGCAGGGGGCGTTGCCACTTCCGGACTGGAAATGTCACAGAATAGTCTGCGTTTAAGCTGGACACGCGAAGAAGTAGATGAAAGACTTCATAATATCATGATCGAAATACATAAGCAGTGCGTGACTTATGGCACAGAAAAAGATGGATTCTGTAACTACGTGAATGGAGCCAACATTGCTGGTTTCAAGAAAGTAGCAGATTCCATGCTTGCTCACGGAGTAGTATAAATTATAAATAAATCAGGTGAGTTCGCTCACCTGATTTTTTTTTATGAAATGGATAATTAATCACATAAGAGATTTATCTATCTGGGTAAATCTCTTATGTTTGTTAACAGCTAATGAGTATAAAAAATAGGGTAAAGTGATGGAAAATAAAAACGAGATAGATGCAATAATCACGAAATATAAAGGTAAGAAGGGCGCGACGATACCTCTTTTACAGGATTTGCAGTCCATAGAAGGTTTTCTGAGCCGGGAGATAATGCAATATGCTTCTGACCAGACAGGCATCAAGATTGCGGATATGTATGGAGTGGCGACCTTTTATTCCATGTTCCGGTTGAAGCCACAGGGTCGTCATATCATCAAAGTATGCAAGGGCACAGCCTGTCATGTATCAGGAGCAGAGACCATATTTCATGCCATCCAGAGTCATTTAGGATTAACTGACCTGGAAGACACCACAGATGATGGCAAATATACAGTGATGGAAGTAGCGTGTCTGGGATGCTGCAGTCTGGCACCTGTGATGATGATAGATGAAGAAACACACGGAAAGCTGACTCCTGACAGTGTCGGTAAAATTCTGGACAGATATGAATAGGGGGAAGTTATGGAAATAAAAGTAGGACTTGCCAGTTGTGGATTAGCTGCGGGAGCCGGAGCAATATATGATGGCATCAAGGATTATATCAGTTCTAAGGGACTTGATATAGAGTTGAAGAAGACAGCCTGTATCGGGATGTGTTTTGCTGAGCCGATAATAGAGATCACTACAGACGACGGGAAGAATATCACCTACGGCAGATTGACCGATGCTGATATTGCTCCGATCATAGATAGCTGTCTTCAAAATAATCCGTTACTTGAGAAGGCAATATTATCACCGGATTATGATTGTCCTGAGAATGATAATAAAGCATCCCAGACGAGAATAGTATTGCGAAATGCAGGCAGGATCGATCCTGAGAGTATTGATGAATATTTGGAAAATGACGGATATAAATCGCTGGAAAAAGTATTAAAAGAAATGACTCCGGAAGAAGTGATCAAAGAGATCAAAGATTCCGGTTTGCGTGGTCGTGGTGGAGCTGGATTTAGTACCGGGCTCAAATGGCAGTTTGCCTGGCAGAACGAGAGTGACAAAAAATATGTGATCTGCAATGCTGATGAAGGTGATCCGGGAGCATTTATGGATAAGGGCATTCTGGAAGGTGATCCGCATAGCGTGATAGAAGGTATGCTGATCTGTGCCTATACAATAGGAGCTGACGAAGGCTATGTATATTGCCGGGCGGAGTATCCACTGGCAGTGCGTCATTTAAAGAAGGCGATTGCAGATGCTACTGAGCGTGGTTATATAGGAGATAATATATTTGGCAGTGATTTTTGCTTTGATCTGCACATCAAGGAAGGAGCCGGAGCATTTGTTTGCGGAGAAGAGACGGCATTGATAGGATCAATTGAAGGTAAGCGTGGAATGCCAAATCTGCGTCCTCCTTTCCCTGCCAAGAGCGGACTCTGGGGAAAGCCGACTAATAACAATAATGTAGAAACTTATGGAAATATCCCCTGGATAATATTACATGGAGCTTCTGAATACCGGAAATATGGTACAGAAACCTGTGCGGGTACCAAAGCATTTGCTTTAGCGGGTAAGATCAGAAATAGTGGATTGATCGAAGTGCCGATGGGAACTCCCCTGCGTAAAGTGATTTATGGTGTAGGTGGCGGAATGAAATTTGATAAGCCTTTTAAGGCTGTTCAGCTGGGTGGGCCATCGGGTGGCTGCATACCGGAACATCTATTAGATACTCCTGTGGAATATGAGACAATATTGAAAACTGGAGCAATCATGGGTTCTGGTGGAATGGTAGTGATGGATAGCGATACCTGTATGATAGATATCGCCCGGTTCTTTTTAAATTTCACTCAGAATGAAAGCTGCGGTAAATGCACTTTCTGCCGGATAGGGACTAAGCGGATGCTGGAGATATTGAACCGGATCACGCGTGGTGAAGGAGTTCTGGAAGATATTGATACGCTGGACAAACTGGCTCATCAGATCATAGATACTTCACTTTGCGGCTTGGGCAAAAGTGCTCCGAATCCGGTATTGACAACTATCAAATATTTCCGGGAAGAATATATTGCTCATATAGTGGACAAGAAATGTCCGGCTGGAGTATGTACTGCTCTGCTAAAATACACGATTGATGCCGGTAAATGTGTAGGCTGCACAGCTTGTGCTCGCAAATGTCCGGCAGATGCAATCACCGGTAAGGTGAAACAGGTTCATGTGATAGATCAGGATAAGTGCATCAAGTGTGGTGCCTGCTACGAAGCCTGCCGCTTTGACGCAGTAGTAAAGGTGTAAAGGTGTGGATATGATAACAATAACATTAAATGGAAAAGAGATAAAGACTGAGCCCGGGAAGACAATTCTGGAACTGGCTAATGAACACGGATATGAAATACCAACCCTCTGTCATGATGAAGAACTGAAGCCTTTTGGCAGTTGCTGGGTATGTGCTGTGCAGGTGGAGGGTCGTAGAGGCTTTGTAACTGCCTGCGGAACGGAAATCTATGACGGCATGAAAGTGTGGACTGATACAGAAGATGTGCGTGATGCTCGCAAGACAGCTTTGGAGCTGCTTTTGAGTGATCATTATGCAGATTGTGAAGCACCGTGCTCTGTAGCTTGCCCGGATCATGTGGACATCCAGAGTTATGTATCACTGATAGCTAATGGTCAATATGAAGAAGCCGTGAAAGTGATCAAAGAGAAATTGCCGATGCCTTTATCAATTGGACGGGTGTGTCCGGCATTTTGTGAAGCTGAGTGCCGCAGAAGCATAGTTGATGAGCCGGTTGCGATACGTCAGCTAAAGCGTCATGCCGCAGATTTTGATCTGGGACTTGATCACAGCTATATTCCGCCACGAGAGGCAGCTAAGGGTAAAAAGATAGCCATAATCGGGGCTGGACCTTCCGGCTTGACCTGTGGATATTACCTGAGTAATAAGGGATATGAAGTGAAATGCTTTGAAGCGTCACCACAGGCAGGTGGCTGGCTGCGTTATGGTATTCCTGAATATCGGCTACCGAAGGCGATCTTAGATGCGGAAATAGATAATATGTGTGCAAATGGCATGGAAATAGAATATAATAGCTTTATAGGTAAAGATATCACAGTAGCAGGACTTGCCAGTGAATATGATGCCGTGTATATGGCAATAGGCGCTCAGAATGCAGTACCTATGCGTACCAAAGGCAGTGATCTGGAAGGCGTACTGCTGGGAGTGGATTTTCTGAAAGATTTTGCTTTAGGCAAAGACATCGATTTAGGCAAAAAGGTGGCAATTGTAGGTGGTGGAAACACTGCTATAGATTGTGCCCGTACTGCTGTGCGCCAGGGAACCGATGTAACCTTGATCTATCGCCGGACTCGTAAAGAAATGCCAGCTGAGGCTTATGAAGTTGATGCCGCCGAGGAAGAGGGAGTAAAATTCCATTTTCTCACTAATCCCGCCGAGATGTTTGGTATTGATGGCAAACTGAAGACCGTGAAGCTGGAAATAATGGAACTGGGTGAACCAGATAGTAGTGGCAGGCGTCGTCCCAATCCAACGGGCAAGTTCTTTGAAGAAGATTATGATACAGTGATAGCAGCAATCAGTCAGTCACCGGAAGTGGGATTTCTGGCAGAAGATAAGAACCAGATAGGTGGCAAGGAATGGGGCATAACTCGCTGGCTGACAGCCGGTAGTGACGAAGCTACGATGTTCTGGGCAGATAATGTGTTTGCCGGAGGAGATTTCCGGCGCGGAGCAGCAACGGCGATAGAAGCTATTGCAGATGGCAGACAGGCATCAGAGAGCATTCATCATTACCTGCAGGGTGAGATGATGCGTGGGCTGAAACGCTTTAACAGTAAAAAAGAAAAGAAACTGGCAGATATCAATCCTAAGCAGTTTGAGCAGTATGAAAAAGCTCCCCGCATAAATATGCCGGAGCTGGAAGCAGAATATAGAAGAAGCAATCTGGAAGAAGTGGAATATGATTATGATCATGAGCAGGCAAGAGCCGAAGCAGACCGCTGTATTGAGTGCGGCTGCCACGTAAATGAAACCTGTGCATTGCGTAAGTATGCCACAGAATATGAAATTGATGCAGAAACATATGCCGGGGCAAAAAACAAGCATCCGATTGATCATACCCATCCCTTTATCCTGCGTGATGCCAATCGCTGTGTGAAATGCGGACGTTGTGTACGGATTTGTGCAGAAGTTCAGGGAGCTGGAGTGCTGGGCTATATCTGGCGCGGATTCCAGAGTTATGTAGCCCCTGAATTTGGTGAGAGCCTTAATCTGACAGGCTGCGAGGAATGCGGCAAGTGTATTGCTGTGTGTCCCGTAGGTGCTCTTATGCCCAAAAATGTACATTATAAGCTAAATCCGCACACACCAGAGACAAAGGTTGTTCAGAGCTGCGGACAGTGTGGAACCGGTTGTGAAGTGCAGATCAATCTTACTGGAGACCGCGTGACTACCATAGAAGCAGCCGAAGAAGCCTGGAACGGCAGAAACCTCTGCTTTAAGGGACGTTTTGGCTGGCAGGTGACTGATGATGAAGCGCGTATTAAGGGTGCATACATCAATCATGATAACCAGTGGCAAAGTGTGTGCAGTTGCAGTATTCCTCAATTAATCAAAGAGAAATTGAAAACAGCTAAAGCTGCTAAAATATTCGTGCATCCTTCCACAACTCTGGAAGAAGTGGTGATGCTGCAGGAAGTGGCTGATAATATGAAAGCCAAGCTACAAAGTCTCACTCTGGCTCCTGATTTAAGCGACAGTTTACCTGTTGAAGACCTGGCAAGCCTGGATGCAATTGAAGAAGCCGAAGCATATTATGTGGTAGGTGAAATCAGCCAGACCCTAAGAACAGTTCTTAGATTACAGCAGCGGGAAGGTAAAAAGCTCTGGCTGGTAAATAATCTGGACAGCAAGTTTAATGAGCTGGCGGATATGCACGTGAATTACGAGCTGGAAACAGCGTTGGAGCACACTCTGGAATGTTATACTACTACTCCAAAATGCAAGCCACAGTGTATAGATTTTCCGGAAAATACACTGTTTATTTATAATCGTGATAATGTCTCTGGCAAAGTGAGTCAGATGATCTGGCAACTGGCAGATACTGTTCTGAAAGATGTGAAAGGCAAAGTATATGTCACCAGCAAGTTCTGCAATTCATTGGGACTGCTGGCTGCAGGGATCACGAGGGCAGAAGTGGAAGCAGGAGATTTTGTGCTGCTTTACGGTGAAGACCCTACGGAAGAGATATATAAGAAAGCAGCCGGGGTAGTTTGCGTGCATACTCATCTGGATGGATTATATGCAGACGCTCTGCTTGCCAAGCCAACAGTGCAGGAAATACAGGGGACAGCTATTGGTGATGGTCATAGAACACTTATATTCAATAATCCACGTCAGTCCGAAAATTTCCCGAAACTGATTAAAGTGTTTAAGGAAGCGGGACTTCTGTCAGAAGAGCATGATGCTGAATATTTCAGAAGTAATATCAAGCTTGAGCAAGGTGGCACGGTAAAAGAAACTCTGGCAGAACTGCTGCAGAAAGCTGCTGTATGTCACACACCCTACCAAGCCGGGATTCACGAGAAGAGACTGGAAATACTGAAACAGGTAAAATAATCCTGAAATAAAACGGGTGAAAGATTTTACTCTTTCACCCGTATTTTTTTTATCACTTGAAGATTCTAGTGAATATATAGAATAGAAGTATTCCTTTCAATATCGATAGTAACAAAGCTATAGAACATGCCGAAATTCTCCACATAGGCTTCATCGCTCATCTTAGACCATTCATTGCCATCAATTAGTACGCTCAGTGTCATTTCATCAGAGAAGCGGCAATTTTTAATGAAGTTAGGTGGCAGCACGTAATAAGCCAGGTTGGGATAATTCTGATCACTCTGTAATCTGATCAGTTCATAAGTAGTGCCATCCTGAAAGGCATACATTTTCAAAGGCAGAACCACATCTATAGGCGATTCCAGAGAAAGTGACCATAAAATACCATTGGGAAATTCGCGACTGTGCAAGGCAACCTTCATCTCCAATGTCTTATCCTGATAATTAAAGACAGTGGAAATTTCTGAACTGTCATAAACCAGTGGTCGCTCATTGCCCCGATTTTTTTCAGGGACAACTGTGAAAGGTGGATGAGCACAGCCAGCGAACAATATCACGATTAAAAGCAAATTTATCCATTTCATAATAACCTCCAGCAAAATTAAGAAATATATCCTAAGTTTGTCAATTAATAAACATTTAATCCCACTTTATGCAGTAAAATTTCACAAATAGCACCAAATTTCTGGCACAGAACAAGATAGGAAATGATAATAAATATTTAACCAGTGAACAGTGAACAGTGAACTGTGATGGGTAAATCCAACTGCACTTGTCCCTGTATCGGGATTAGCACTCTTTGCAAAAGCCTAACTCGGATAAACCGAAACCAATTGAAAGATTATCAACCACGGACGTCACGGACAGCACTGACAATGTAAGAAAAGAACGGATTTATTCTGGCATTATTTTCGTCAGTGAAGTCAGTGTGGTCAGTGGTTGAAAATCTTTTCTGCCAAAAGTTGACAGAATATTAATTGTAAGGTACTACACAAAATGTATTAAATATTAATAATATCTCTATTACAGGGTTCAGAAAAATGGGTGGATGCCAGATAAAGATTTAAAGAGAATTTAACTTGACTTAATTATCTTTAAATATAAATTATTAAATAAGAAAGGAGTAGGCTATGCTAAAAGAAGAAGAAGACATATTTCAAAAACTAAATCATCAAATCCAGGAAGCTCCGGGTCTGGTTGAGCAACAGGCTCAGAAGCTGTTGGCTCAATATATAGAATCGGGTAATTTTGATAATCAATTTAAATGCTATCTGCTCCTATCCGAAGTATATTCTCATTTAGGCAACTATCAAAAGGCAAGGGAAGTGCTTAATCCTGCCGAGAAGATCGCTGTCGATCATGGTAATCTGCAGCAGTCAGCTAAAATCAATAATTTTAAGGGGACTATACACTGGTATCAGGGTAATTATTCCAAGGCATTAGTTGAATATCTTGATCTTAAGCAGATTGCCGAAAAGTTAGGTGATAAAAAACTACTCTTTAATGCCTATAATAATATTGGCATGATCTACTGGATAGAAGACGATTTTAAAACTGCTATGGAAATATATCGGAAAGGTTTTACTCTTTTAAAAGATACGAGCAGTCATAATGCCGCAAATGTTCTAAATAATATAGGTATCTGCTTTCTGAAGTTGGGTCAGTACAAAGAGGCAGAAGAATATTTACTGAAAGCGTTATTGATCTTTGAGCAGGAGAATGATCTTAAGTTGATGGCAAATTCATATTTGAATATTGCTAATAGTTATTTAGAAACGGGCCGTGAGGAGGAAGCGCTTAAGCAGATAGAAAAATCTCTGGCAATTAAAAGAGAGATCAAGGATAAATGGGGGATTTGCCACTGTCTATCAACCCTTGGCAGGTTGTATTTTTTAGACGGATTAATGCCAAAGTCCCTGGCTGCCTTTCAGGAAGGAATTGCTATTTCTCGTGAAATTGGCGCTAAGCCACTGGCAAAGTCATTATATGCTATTGCCACAGAATATTATAAGCATAGCGGTGATTTCCTGAAAGCTCTTGAATATCATGAGCTATTAACTGATACCTGGCAGGAAATGACCCAGGAAGAGAATCTGCAGCAGATAGCTAAACTTCAGAAGGATTTTGAAGTAAAGGAAAAAGAGAAGGAAAATGAAATTTTCCGGCTGCGGAATATCGAGCTTAAAAGAAAGAATGAGCAAATTTCAATCCAGAAAAAGAAGCTGAAATCATTAAATGATAACCTGCAAAAAGAGCTTAACAGACAACTGGAGCTTATGCGTCAAAAAGATCAGATGCTGATGCTGCAATCCCGACAGGCATCAATGGGTGAAATGATGGCTTGTATTGCCCACCAGTGGCGTCAACCGCTCAATGGCATTAGCTTGATCACTCAAAACCTGATGGATGGCTGGGAATACAATGAATTTGACAGGGACTTCCTCTTTAAAAACTGCCAGAGCATGCTTGATCTGGTGGAATTTATGAGTAATACCATCAATGACTTCCGGAATTTTTTCCGCCCGGACATAGTACCTGGTGATTTCAATGTGAAAGACATTGTCCAGACAACCTTGCGTTTTGTAGAACATTCTCTGAAACAAAGCAATATTAATGTTACCTTGAACCTGAAGGATATAACCGCTCATGGCTTTCCAAATTATTACAGTCAGGTTGTGATGAATATCATCAATAATGCCAGAGACGCTCTGCAGGAGAAGCAGGTGAAAAGTCCAGCTATCCTGATCAAATCATTTATCTCCCAGCGTTCGAAACATGCGGTTTTGACAATTGAAGATAATGCCGGGGGAATTGATCCCGAGATTATCACCAAAATTTTTAATCCCTATTTCTCAACCAAATCTCGTGAAAAGGGGACTGGTTTGGGCTTATACATGTCAAAGCTGATCATTGAAAATAATATGAAAGGCAAACTCTTAGTTAAAAACACCCCCTCAGGAGCCTGCTTCCGCATAGAAATCTAATTACCCTCCTATAAGATCTATAAGCCCTATAAGCCCTATAAGCCCTATAAGCCCTATGAATCCTATAAGTCATCTGGAAAAGCTGGTTGACAGAAAAAATAGAAAATTACAAAGCTAATCTCATAGGAGGTAGCATGGATTATTCATTATTACGGATAGAACTGGAACGGAGTTTTACCGAGGAGATAAGAAAGAATCTGCATGAGAAGCTGATCAATGAATTGTTACTGGCAGCGCAGGTGGATAAGCGTAAATCAATCACGAATATGTTCAATGGCATATATTTTAAAGTAGGAGAGGATTTTTGTGAGGAAATCTGGGCAATCTGTCAGGAAGCCCAGAAACGCACCGGATACGAGGGAAAAATTGAATATTATGTTATGAACTCCCCGGAATATAATGCTTTCTGCATCGAGTCTGATGCCCCGGATCAGCCACATATCATTACCATTAATTCTGCTGTTATCAAGAATTTTACAAAAGATGAACTTCTTTTTATCATCGGTCACGAAATTGGGCATTTGTGGACAGGGAACCGTTCATTGCAGCAGGTGATCCAGTTTATATTTAACGAAAATAAGAAGATACCTTTTTATTACCATAACCGGATCATGTACTGGCAGAGGCTTTCAGAGCTTAGTGCTGACCGGTTTGGGTTGCTTGCCTGTGGAGATTTGGAGCCGGCAGTGAGCAGCTTTTTTAAGCTGACATCCGGATTGGACTGGCGTGAGCTGGGCATTAATATCCGCTCTTATATACGAAAAAATGACGAACTGCTCAAGAATTTGAAAGGTGAGCAGGCATTTGACCAGAGCACCCATCCGATCAATCCTGTCCGGGTGAAGGCTTTGCAGTTATTCTCCAAATCACCATTATTCAATGATACTCTGGCAGGTAATACGCTAAGTGCTGATGAAAAGCTGGAAGCGGCAGTGCAAAAGCTTGTGGAAGAGCATACTGCCCTGGCAGAAGGACTTAATCATGACCGAATGGTGTTTATGGCAACTGGCGGACTGATAGTGAGCGGCTGTGATGAAGCAATGGCAGAAGATGAGTATGAGAGAATCGTGAGCTATATCTCACGATTCACGCTATATCCCCGCAAATATCTGGATGAAATGGTGAAATCAAAAAATGTGCAGGATAAGTTCGTGAAATCAGTAGTTAATATTCTTAAAGAAAATCCCTCAGAACGGGATTCGTTGATGAATTATCTGCTGGATATTGTGCTGGCGGATAGTGATATCAATCAGGCAGAGCTAAAACTTCTGGTGGAAATAGGTGTGAAAATCATGGGTTACAGCGAGAAAGAAGTATCACAGATCATTGCCGGAGGCTTATACACTATCTTCACACCGAAAGTGAAATAAGCGGAATAATGGGAGAAAAAAATTAAATTAGTCGGAAAATATAAATCAGACCTCATGCTGCTTACTGCTGCCATGCTATGGGGTTTTGCTTTTGTTGCCCAACGTCATGGCATGAAATTTGTAGGACCTTTTTTCTTTAATGGGTTTCGATTCCTCTTAGGAGCGTTGGCAATATTGCCCTTTAGCGGGGTAAAATTCAGCCGCAGCGAATTACGGGCAGGAGTGCTGCTGGGAGTAGTACTCTTTATGGCAGCCACTTTGCAGCAGATCGGGATAATCTATACTACTGCCGGCAAGGCGGGTTTTATCACAGGATTGTATGTGATCTTTGTCCCGATACTGGGAGTTTTCGCAGGTGATAATCCTGGAATCAGAACCTGGCTGGGCGTAATAGCGGCAATTGGCGGATTGTACTTATTGAGTATTCATGGGAAAGTAGATATAGATTTAGGTGACAGCCTGGTGCTGATGTGTGCTGTGCTGTTTGCCATCCATGTGCGGATGGTGGGGCAGTATGCCCGGCAATATTCGCCTTTTCGTCTGGCATTTTTGCAGTTTGCTGTCTGCGGAATACTCAGCTTATCTGGCTGGGGTGTGATCGAAAAAGCTGAAACTTCTGGCTGGCAGCAGGCACTGACAGCAATATTATATGGTGGTCTGGTATCGGTGGGAATAGCCTATACACTGCAGTTTTTTGCTCAGCGTAAGGCACCGGCAGCTGATTGTGCGGTGATTTTGAGTCTGGAAGGCGCATTTGCCGTTTTGGGTGGTTACCTGATTTTGGGGGAAAGCATGACGCTGCAGGCATTAGCCGGCTGCCTTCTGATGCTGACAGGTGCTATATTAGCTGGTTTGCCGGAGCGAAAGCAGCTAAGCATTGCGTTATAAATATCTGTTACATTGCACGCAGAGGTTTTGAATTATGCCAGGCGTGAAGAGCTTCAATAACTTCTGATATGCAGCGATGAACAACACAGATATAAGGCAAAGAACAAGTTTAAATCTACAGATATTTATGAGTTGATGCTTAATGTCGTGAGTCGTTTGCCTACCCAGACCTGGTCTGATTACATTATATTATATTACATTCAATTCAAACTTCAAAATTACTCATTAGCCACGGATTTTATCGATTAATATGGATAATGCAATGTAAGATTTTTACAACCACGGACTACACTGACAACACGGACGCTGAGTACAGCTAATGTAATGTAAGACTTTTTACCACAGAGGCACAGAGGACACAGAGGAATGTAATGCAATACGTATTAACCAGCTGAGACCTTGCGGATGGTTGCTAAACCTCCGCAATGGTTGACTTAGTATCTAAGGTAATATGCTGGACATTAGACTGGTGATCTCTTCTCAATGGTCGACCATTGCGGAGGTGCAAGACCATCCGCAAGGTCTCAGAGGACGTCTCACTGATTAACCACTAACCACTAACCCAAATTACTTAAATAGACCTTTCAGCAGGTCGATAGCTTCATCTTTCACTTTGTCCTTACCAGCTTCAACCACCTGATTCTGCAATGATTTAAGGACAGCATCAAAGCTGGTTTGCCAATCGAGAACAAGTTTTGGTTTATTAACAGTGCCTTCCAGTTTTGCTGTGATATCCAGATACTCAGGAGTATGCACGCTAAGACCGGCTTTATTGATCTGTTTTACCAGGTCATCTATTTGTTTTCTAGCTTCGTCCCCCAGGTCATTGACGGCAAGTCTGGTTTGTAGTTTAATATCCATCTGCTGATCAACGTTGACAGTACCGGATATTTCTACAGATGATTTTGAAAAATTAGTGGTGAAAGGAGAAATTGTCAGGTTGCCATTTGTCATAGTATATGACACATCAGCGGCAGAGAGTTTCACTTTTTTGAATTTAGGATTCTTCAGGTTAGCGGCAATATCATTCAGGGCAGGTGAGTTTTCTATTATGATATCACTGGTTTGCAGAGTACCCTCACTATTGATAGAAGTTAATACAGGCTGCATCTGCTGATCAAGCCTGGCATCCAGATTCATTGTTCCGGAGATATTTCCACTGCTGTAGCCCAGTACCGGCATCATTTCCTGCAAAACGGAAAAGGAGTTGAAAGCACTGTTTACATCGATTTTCCAGAGTTTTAATTTTGCCTGTGTAGTAGCGGACTGTCTGGAATATCCCTGATAATTCCCCGAAATGTGAATACCGCCTTTCATGGCATCAAACCGCAGTTCAGAGAGGTCAGCTATTGTGTTTTTAAGAGCGAAATTACCGGTAAGTTTAGTGATTTCCATATTATCGAAGCGAATCTTTTTCAGGTCACATTTCAGGGTCAAGTCCAGATTATCGGGAATGATCACAACTTGAGCGGCTGGTTTAGCTTCTAGAGCTGGGGCAGCGGTTTCCGGAGCAGAGCTTAGAGTCATTAACTGATTAGCATCAATCAAAGAAGAATTTATATTAAGAGTACCTTTTAGCACCTTGCCCTGTAAGGCAAAGGGAATGAAATTTTCTATTTTACCGCTTAAACTGAGATCACTATTGGCTACCTTAGCAGAAAACTGTTTCAATTCCACATAGCGGGGAGTGAATTTCAGGTCTGCTTTTTTGATCGTGACATCCCGGGTGAAATCTGCACTGCTGAACACAAAATTCGTCAATGTTACTCCACCCTGCATATCCACATTACTATAATCTTCTTTTTCAATAGTAGAGAGTCTGGTGTTCAGTTTCATGTCTGCATCTATATTTCCGCTCAGATTCATACTTTCCAGAGGAATTACATCTTTGAGCGTGTTCAGGTCAAGCTTCAGATTGAACTGACTGCTGATATCCGGATCGCTGACAGGAGTAGCGAGTCTAAATTTGGCAGAAACAGGATTGTCCTGCATAAAAAGCTCAAAACGATTTACTGCTATAGTAGTGAGATCGGCATCGCCACCGGGATTAGCTACTTTCACGTCAATATTGATGTTATTGATAGACCCTGGCAGGTCAGGATATTGCACCATGGCATCAGTCACCAGTAAATCTATACTAAATGCCGGCAGGCTTTCACCGATCATCGTTCCTTTGGCGAAACCATTGAATTGCAGATTACCTTCAGTTTTCAGGTCTTCAAAACCTGTCATAAATACTGCCGGTACAAAGGAAAGCAGAGTCTTGAAATCTGTCTGTTCCGTCTGGAAAGTAAGGTCAGTGATTATGCTGCCATCTGGCAGCATCTGGACGCTGCCATCAAAGCCTAAGTTCAGTTCATTCAGGCTGAGTGTATTTTCTATGAAAGTGAATTTCATATTTTCCAGATCAATGGCAATTGTTGCCATAAAATCGAGATTCAGGTCTTTTGCCATTTTCACAGCAGCCTGGGTGAAATTGATCTTTTCAATATCAGTTTTTAGATTCAACTGAGAATTTACCGCTGATAGATCGCCATTGAGACTAAAATTCAGGTTATCAAGCTCAGCGGACGTGTTACTCTGCTGGTCAGTAAATCTGATTGAGGCATTATTGATCTGAAAATCCTGCATGATCACACTGAGATTGCTATTGGAAGGCTGTTTCTCTTCTTTTACTGCCTGGGTCTTTTCTTTTTCTGTTTTGGCAATATCCCAGTTCGCACTGCCATCTGCCAGCACAACGGCATTAATTTCCGGATTATCAATAACAATGGAATTGATCTTGATTTGTTTTTTTAGCGCCTGCTTCAGATCAAGATCAAGCGATATTGAGCCAATTTTTGCCAGGTCGGTACCTGCCTGTCTGCCAATGCCACTCACTTGCAAACCGGTCATGCCAAACTGCAGATCAGGGAAGCTTTTAAAGATGGATAGAGACACACCTTTCACTTTTATTCGGGCATTGACATTGCTATTGGCTATTTCCAGAGCTTTATCGGCTATCTGGTTTTTGAGCAGGATGGGCAGGAGGATTATCAGTATCAGTAATACAGTGAAGCTGATGCCAAGTACTGGCAATACTTGGCTTTTATGTTTTTTATCTTTCATCATAATTATTTCCTTTAGGCATTTTTGCTAAAAAAATAATCCCTGATTTTCTTTACAAGGTATTTCTATTATTAGCTGGTATCCTCCTGAAATTGATTTCATTTTAGTTTACCAATAGCATCAAATAAATCATTCTCATTAACCCCTAAATTAACTTAGGGGTTAATGATGAACGATGTATAATCACTTCAGTGATTTCCCTCTGTATTTGAGTTTGTTATACTAAAATCCAGAATGGTATGAATTATTATTATAAGAAGTGGCTGAAGCCACTCAATCCATATTCTTTTTCGCTTTTCACCAGGTTAGAAACCCGGTGTTAATGAGAGTGAAAAATTTGCTTATAAAATACGCCTAACCATTTATAAGTTCTTGAGATATCTATAGCGGTTTTCAGAAAAACAGGGGGATACCAGATTTCTATTATTAGCTATGATATTACTTTTTCACTTGACAGAATAATCATAGATTAATTTATTTCACTTCACTTTGATTTAAATGGCGGGATAGCTCAGTTGGTAGAGCAGAGGCCTGAAAAGCCTTGTGTCCCCAGTTCAAGTCTGGGTCCTGCCACCATAATATAGAAAAGCCACCGCTAGCGGTGGCTTTTTTATTGTAACCAGACCATCCCTGGTCTGGGATGATTAAACGCACTTTATGCAGTAGTATTTCACAAATAGCACCAAGTATCTGGCACAAAATAAGATAGGAAATGATATTAAATATTTAACCAGTGAACAGTGAACTGTGATGGGTAAATCCAACTGCACTTGTCCCTGTATCGGGATTAGCACTCTTTGCAAAAGCCTAACTCGGATAAACCGAAACCAATTGAAAGATTATCACCGGACGTCACGGACAGCACTGACAATGTAAGAAAAGAACGGATTTATTCTGGCATTATTTTCGTCAGTGAAGTCAGTGTGGTCAGTGGTTGAAAATCTTTTCTGCCAAAAATTGACAGAATATTAATTGTAAGGTACTGCACAAAATGTTAAAGTCTAATAATAACCACGAAAATCCCAAAACAGACGCGTAAGTGATTAAATAATCCCTATGGGAATCGAATAATTTTTTTCATCAATAGGCAGCAGGTGTTTACAAAGGCAGATAACACCTCCAGTAGCTGTGTTACAACCATTTTTCTGCAGCAGATGAAAATGTCCGATATCATTTTTTGAAGGGTGAGTAGTTTTTTTTATTTCCAAAGGATAGATAACTCCATTTAATTCGATTAGCAGATCAATTTCACTACCGTCTTTTGTTCGTAGATAATAGAAATTTGCCGGGACACCATTATTATTAAAGTTTTTAATGATTTCCGAAACTACCCATGTTTCAAGAATAGCTCCGCTTAATGCACCAGCTTCCAATGTTTCCCAATTATGCCAGCCTGTAAGATGAGCGCAAAGTCCGGTATCGAGAAAATAGAGTTTAGGACTTTTAATCAGTCGCTTAGTTATATTTCTGTAGTAGGGTTCCATAATGTAGATGATACCTGATGCTCGCAGAATGGAAAGCCAATTCTCGGCAGTAGTTGGAGAAATTCCAGCAACACGGGCAAGATCAGACTTATTCAGAAGTTGCCCTGTTCGTGCTGCTGCAGCACGCAGAAAGCGGTAAAAACTCATCTCATCTCCGATTTTTAAAAATGACCGAACATCTCTCTGGATATAGGTTTGGATATATGAACTGTAAAATGGATAAGTATCTGGCTTTTGCTCAGAATGTAAAGCTGGCATCTGTCCTCTGAATATTCGCTGATACACCCCTGCGAGATCAAGCTGCGTATCAGCTACAGAACGCTGATCCAAAACATCTGGTTTAGGTAAAAACAGTGTTTTTTATTTCTGAATTATCAAGTTCTGCCTGGCTTAAACCATAAAGATTAAGAACTGCTATTCTTCCAGCTAATGATTCAGATACATTTTTCGTCAAAGAGAACTGCTGCGAACCACTCAACCAGTATGACCCATTAATCTGTAAAGAATCGATCTGAATTTTCAGGTATGGAAACAACTCAGGCGCATACTGAATTTCATCAATAAACAGAGGTGCTGGAAATCTTTGCAGGAACATCGATGGATCATTAATTGCCATCTCCTTTAATACTGGGTCATCAAGGGTGATATATCTTCGTTTATCTTCACTAAGATGCTCAAGTAAAGTTGTTTTACCAACTTGCCGGGCACCAGTAAGGAAAAGGGCAAAGAAGGACTTGTTGATCCTCAAGATATAATCTTGTAAATCTCTTTCAATATACATATATGCCGTCCAATTCACTTTTTAAATGCAAAATAGCCGGATAGCTTATTTTCTGGCAAGCAGATTTTTATTTTCTGAATCTGGATTTACAGTATTTATATCATTCTCCTTTCATTAATCCTGTAAATATCTTAAATCCTGTAAATCCTGATTCAGACAAATATTTCTATTCTTCTACTGGGAAATGATCAATCATACCTACCACGAATCTCTGGATGAGAGAGGCATCATAGGCTTCAGCCGCGCCATTACCATCTACATCGGCGCGTAATAACTGCCAGTCCAGCCAGGGCAGGGGTGCACCTGGAGGGTCGATACCCACGAAGTACTGGAGGATCAGGGCAGCATCATAAGATTCCACATAGCCATTATTATCAATATCGCCATAACCCATGCTTTGATTACCGTCCTGCCAGCTTACCCGGTTATCGATAAAGTTATAAGTAAATATGATAGTTGCAGGTTCATTCAGATTGATAAAAAGATTCTCGCCAGTGGTTCCTTGTTCCCAACTATTATTAAGCACAATTTTAAATTCCCAGTTTCCGGTCCCAAGCTCCAGTGCTCTGCTGAAAATGCCGTCGCCAGCTACCAGGTCACCAGCTTCTCCATTATCATTCATAGCTGTGATATCACTGGTTTGATCCCAGTCTATGCCACCAAGCTCACTCATGAAATCTCCACAGACAATTGGTGGATTAGTACTATGGCAGACATAGCCGTCAAATCCATTTGCACCCGGGAATAAACCGCAATTCACCCAGATCGTGATTTCACCTGCTTCGCTAAGTTCTATCACCTGATTAGCTGAGGGCCAGTCACTGCCATCCCAGGCATTAGATTCTATCACTTTATATTCGTGCGTACCGGCAGCCAGTAAAACATCTACTGACCAGAGCATATTATCATGGCACACCAGATCATAATCGTGGTTTGAGGGAGTCCAGGAGTTTATGGTGCCAACAAGATGCGGAGTAATATAATCAGTAAGTTCTGCCAGATTACCATCAGCTACTGGATTACCACTCAAGTCTTCTATAGCGCTTAAGATAATTGATCCACTAACCTCATCCGGTAACTCATCATCAAACAACAGAACTATTTTGCGATTATTGTGAGTAAGCTCAACATTCACAAGATCATAACTACTGATCTCTCCAGTAAATGTAAAGTTAGCAATATTAGTTGCTGAAGCAGGAGTTACAGCTTCTGTCATCACTATTTGCACCAGGTGCTGATTAAGCTGCAGGGCAGCTCCAAGTTCAACGGCAGGTGGATTATCATCAGAAAGTTGTGCAGCCAGATCGTCCAGCTCTGTAACTTTATTGAAATTCATATCATAAGGTTCACTTGTCCAGCCTGCATATAGATAGAAATGGAAATGTTCGGGACCATGAATTTCATCACCCTGAACCAGAGTTCCTTCAAATTCCATATTATGTTCACCGCCAGCAGAACCTAACACGGCAGCGACAGTAGCACCTGAAGCTGAATTTCTTCTACCGCAGTAGCCACCAAAATCGCCCCACATTCTCTGCAAATGGCTTTTCCCATTCCAGATGATGTCCAACAGGTCTGCCGTGAATCCATGTTTGATATAAAAATCTCCGTCTCCATCATATGCCATATCAAGGTAGCTGTTGCCAGTGATAAGAGTTGCAATACGCACTACATCATTGTGGCTAAATTCTACCACCACTTCATCATCATTGACGGAAATAATATTCATACTATAAAGGTCGTTCTGGTAATTAGGATATGTATCGCTAAAGGCAGCAACATGATTATTTGATCCTTCATTATAATCACCGTCTGTATCGGAATAATATGCCACATCAGAGCCAACAACTGCCCAGGCGTTGCCAAATCCGTCTTTGGCAAATACCCACGCAGCTCTACCTCCAATACTTTCAAACACAAAATAGTTTTTGTCATTGTGCATGACAATTTCATCCACGCCATCACGGTCTATATCGTTGAAGTAAGCATTTGTGGTAAGTTCATACTGCCCTGCTGCCCAGCGGGATGCTTCGGCATATACATTAGCGTTTTTAATATGACTGGAATAGCGGTGTTCCCAGCCGGAGATGTCACCGCTGTCATGCCAGCCGGTTTCATGCAGATTTATCATCAAAGTGTACCAGCCCAGTTGCGAAAGATTATTATCAGGGCAGTTCATGAGGTTTTCATAAGCATTGTTCCAGATATAACCATAAGTCCAGGCGGGAATATGAAAATCTGAATGTGAGGCTGCTCCTGCCCAGCTTGTGTACCAGCTATTATTACTGCCGCCATAGCCGCCTTCTCCACCTAACAGACCGTAAGTTCCGGGAGTAATATTAGCTTGCGTGCCATTAAAATCAGCATTCTGGATCGCATCATCGAGCTTCCAGACATTTACGCCCGGATAGTTATCGTGACAATACCATAAAACCATCTGGTAGTTATCCAGAAAATATGTGTCTTCAGTGCCGTTCCAGGCATGTTCATTCATTTCTGCTGCCACTTCCCAGTCAGTTCCATATACGCAGATATCATACTGTCCCATAGATGCTATTCTATTCATGGCAGCTCCCGCGTCATAGTGCATATTGCCCACAAAGGTGTTATCAATAGGTATCACTCGCAGGTCAATACCCACACCATTGCTCATCCAGTGTATCTTATGATTATCATATCCGTTTAAATGTGGACCATCATCTAATACCACGCCCCAAACGCCATGCTGCGTCCAGTTATTACCCAGCCAGTTATCTACAACTCCGGCATCAGGATACTGACCCAAAGCGAGCCAGACGCGTTCGGGCACCCAGGCAACATGTGGCTGGTAATTATAACGGTATTCCACCATATCGCTTTCCACTGCCACAGCCCAGTCATTCATATTATTCTGCACAAAGGGCATAATATGCTGTCCCAAAGCAGAGGTCATCATAGAGGCTGTGCCATCCGTGACCATATTGCTCAACCAGTCATTAAATTGCGGATCGTGCCACTGGGCAGCCGGCATCAAGGTACCGCTCATGTGAAAGTTTCCTGGTACATCAGTAGCTTCATGCACCTCTAATACTTCATCAAAACCGCTGCCATCCAGTCCCTGGGGATGTGAGCCACTGCCATAAAATACTTCTGTATAGGTGAGTCCCTGATTGCCATGATGGACAAAAGCACAATTACCAGTATCACGGTTTTCGCGCCCGGTAGTAGAAAATTCATCAATAAGCTGATTATTTTTCTGCAGTCTGAAACTGATCAGCAGGTCTTTTCTGTCACTTTTCAGGGCTGGTAGTTTTAATTCCAGCAGATTGTTCTGAGGAGTTCTCAGCCAGCTCAGGTTATTAATAGTTCCGTTTTTTTCATTAAGAGAAAATGATTCTTTGATCTGAATATTGTCATTATTCAATACCATAATTGTGAGCATCATATCTGCCCGGGCAAAATTGTCATTTACCATCCGGTTATCCACTCGAGTTACCATATCAGCAAAGCTCAGTCGCAGATAGAGGTTCCCGGTATCCTGGTAAATGTAGGCAGAAGTGATGTCTCCTGCTGTTCCATTACTATCTCCCACCAGGTCAAAACCGATGAAATCTTCCGCTGCCCAGCTTTTAACATCACCTTCAAACCTGCTGGCTGACAGTCCGGCAACTAAGCACAAACTCAATAATAATAATATCATTTTACGCATATTATAGCCTCCTGATTTTTATTATCAAATACTCCATGAACCTTTTATGAGTAAAGCAATTTTTTTTTGTTATTCCAATATTCTACCTGCCATAAATAGATAGGGAGTGTACTAAGTGGACGCAGAGAACGCAGAGGATGCAGTGGACTTGGAGGGCGTCACTTTGTAGCTGAAGCTTGGTTCGTCTTTTTTTTATTCCTCTATAAGTGGGTTATTCATTATTCCTATAAAGAGGATTGAGCCATCTCTATCATCTCTGATGACATATAGGAAAGGTCTGTCTGCAACAAAGATATTGCTTTCAAGAGGCATTCCATCTGCCATCATGACCAAAGTGGCGGCTGTTGCTTCACTGCCTTGTTCATCAGTTCTTATCCAGGTATTTTGTTTTATATATCTGATGTAAGGATGAGCTGGCTCATACACCATATTAGAGAAATCTGCTGAATATTGACTAAAGGGAAGTGGCATTCCCAGGTCGGATAAGATGTCTTCATATTTTTGGGAGCAGGAAACTTGAAAAGATGGCATAGAAAAGCTGCTGGATTCCTGCATTTGGGGTGGAACAGGTTCATAACCAGCGAACCAGCTATCAAATGAGGCAAAATTCTGGTCAGAGATAAGTTCCTGCAGGTCAGCACCATATTCAGGAAGAAATACATACATGGCAAGGTCACCATTTCCATACGGTAAACGGGCTGCATGGAAATTTTCCCCATTCAGATAAGTGAAATCAATTCCGGCGCAGTTCATAAAGGGGACTTGTACAGGTTCATTGTATCCAGTGTAAAAATAATCTTCAGTAGTTTCTTCAGAGTCGAACTGATATTTCCAGTCAGCAGCAAAATAGATGGCATTAATCAAAAAAACAACATCATCCTCAGATAAGTTTTTCAGAATATCTCTTATTCTACCGCCGGTATTATCACTCACCCAGGCATTAGCATCAATAATGGTCTGTTCATTAAAGGGAAGATCAGGAAATATCTCAGATAGATAATACTCTTCATTTAGAGCAATAAACTGTTCTTTAACTGGATATCCATTTCTTATCCAGATGGAATTTGCCAGTCCCAGAATAATACTTGGATCAAACTCCAGAAGATTACTTATCAAATGCAAATTCTGCTGATTAATTTCTTCCAGCTCTAAATCACCATAATGCAGGGTTTGTTTCATTTGCTCAAGAGTAGTTGCTGCAGCTCCATTCATAGTCATGCCAAGTGCCAGAGAGAGGGATAAGGGTGAAAATACAATATTATCAGGTTCCTCAGTATCTATCAGTTGCTGTAGTACATTAAAAGCAAAATGAGAATTGGCAGTGACAATATCTTCTGCCCGGTTTGCCTGCCAGGTATCTTCCAGATAAGAGCTATCCTGTTCCGATGAAGTTACAGTGCAAGATAGCAGTAGTAACATAAGAGTAAAGGTGACAATAGTTTTCTTCATGTTTCCTCCAAAAATATAGAGAATTATAAAGATAAAAAATATCAGTCAACAAAGAATCCTGGCACCTTCCTGTTAATATTATTCAGTTCAATAAATTTAATAAATCTAAGTACAAATCAGCTTAATTATCTACAATTTGTCAAATTAAAAGTACCAATACTATCTGGGGGCGATGAAATTCAGTTTTTGGGGTGCTATCTGGATGGTGAGGTGTTTACAGTTTTTTAGCTGAGGTATTTCGCCATCATAATATACTGGCAAATCGCACTCAGAGATAATTTCAATTTTGCGGCAGCGGTGAAAGCTTACTTCCGGTTCAGCTTCGTGAGTACCTTCGATAGCTTTGGGCAGGACTTTGAAGATGCGCATAAGGGTGACATCACGAGCGAGCATTACATCCAGGAAATCATCATTAACCAGAGCATTGGGATTAAGTTTGAAACCTCCACCGGCGTACTTACCATTACCAATGGCAACCAGGAGGAATTTTCCTGAGAGCACTTCCTTATCATCAATAATGATTTTCAGGGGAAAATTGCGATATTTCAGGAGGGCAGCGGCGATAGCGAGCAGGTAGCGGGGGAGACCATTGAGGAATTTAATTTTATTTGCCTGGGCAGCAGTCTGGGCATCAAAGCCAATCCCAAAGGAATTAACGAAGAACTGGTCTTCAAAAGCAGCGATATCAATTTTCATGAGCTTGCCGTTAATCAATTGAGTAAGGCATTTTTCGATATTGTGGCTCAAGTGGAAATTCTTACAGAAATCATTGCCACCACCTTCAGGGATAACGCTGAAATTCACCTGATCAGCCAAGCCGGAACGTGCAATCCCGGCAGCAACTTCACTGACAGTGCCGTCACCGCCTACAGCAATGATATTTTTGAAACCTTCCAGACAGGCTACTTGAGCTAATTCGATAGCATGTTTGGTGTAGCGGGTGAGTTCGATTTGGAAATCAAAGTTATGCTGGTTGAGCAGATTGATGAGAGTATTTATTTTCTTGCCTGTTTTGCCGTTACCCGCTGTGGAATTAACAATAAAGAACCATTTATCCGGCATACTTTTACCCTCTAATTATTAGATTATTTTGCAACACGGGTTTGTTCAATCAGGCGGTCATAGATTTCCATATAACTAATGGCAGTAGCTTCCAGGTTAAAATCCCGTTCTGATTCTGTCATGATGCGCTGGATTTGAGATTCTCTGTCAGCTAAAGGTAATTGATAAAATTTAAGTGCTTCCACAATTCCGTATTCCAGACCTATTTTATCATTAAGTTTGAACAGGAAGCCATTTCCGGTGTTTTGCGAGACATCAAGCTGTCTGATAGTGTCTGCCAATCCGCCGGTAGCATGAACAACCGGGAGAGTACCAAATTTGGGAGCTTCCATCTGGGGCAAGCCGCAGGGCTCATAACGGGAAGGCATTAGAATGAAATCAGCAGCAGCTTTACCTAAACTACTGAGAGATTCATCAAATGGTTTATAGGCAAACTGTTGGTATTTACCAGAGAGTTTAATAGCTTGGTGTTCCAATTCAGCGTCACCATTAGCAACTATTGCAATCTGGATATTATAGCGTGAGAAGAAATAGGCAATATTATCCAGGAGCAGGTCAGGAGCTTTTTGAAAGAAGAGTCGGTTTGGCCAGAAGAATAAGGGAGTATCCGGTTCAATTGGCAAGCCCATTTTTCTTTGGAAATTTTCCTTATTAACAGCTTTACCTTTTATGACATTTGAGCGGCTGTAATTAACAATATGAGACATTAGTCTGGGGTTTATGTGCATATTTGGGGCATTAATGATCCCGGTAGCTGTTCCTTGAGAGTATTTATCGCGGATAGTGCGGAAAATAGAATCAGGGACTAAGGAAGAGAATTTACCAGCAACCAGTTCCTCCAGAAATGTGGGACTTACAGTGTTAAAGTGGTCACAGGCGAAAATGGCACTGGCAGTGAAATCCACATGGTTAGAATCAAAATTTTCTTCCCACCTGTTTCGGAGGTTTTCAGGGAATTTCTCAAAATATAGATATTCACCAAAGTCATAGGGTTTCAATCCAGAGAGTTCAATTTGCTTTGGCGTTTGCAATTCGGTGAAAAAATTATGGAGAGTGAAGAGTGTTTTCACGCCTTTAGCTCTGGCAGCAGACGGAATTAAAGCAGTCATCCAGTCATTACAATGTATCACATCAGGTTGAATCCAGTCAATCAGGTCATTAACGATATATCTTTGAAAAGCCAGGGCTCGTCTGACACGAGAATGAACTTTGTTATCTTCGTAGGGATTATGTAGATGTGCGAAGGCGCTGTCATTAACCAGGTGAATTCCTTTGCCTCTCAGAACGAGAGTGAGGCGATCAATCTGACGGTTTGTGATATCAGCCAGATGTTTGATGCAGCTGTCGTATTTGGGAATGACCACGTGGATATCGTATTTATCAGCATCGCTGAAATATTTAACCAGGCTGGCTGAGATGTCACCCAGTCCACCGCCTTTAGCAGCTATCAGGTTAGCAGCATTTCCCATACCTTCAGGTAATTCAGTGATTTCGGGTGTACAGATCAGAATTCGCGGTTTTTTGTGCTTGGTAACGGTATTTTTAAATTCAAGATCAATATCTTTGCCAGGCATAACGCCTCCCTTATCTTTGATCATAGTGATGCCATTAATTTATCGTAATTATAGCCAGATTCTGCAGCCAGCTGATAGATAGCGGCAAAGCAGGCACTGATTTTTTTCAGGTCAGCCAGCAATTTTGTTCTGCTGAAGGCAGCGCGATTGATGCGGATAACAATTTCCAGGGTATAAAATAAAGTTTCAAAGGCTTCTTTTCTGAACCATTGAACATTGTTATATTCATGGAGCTGGATGATTTTTTTTACATCATCATCTTTGAGTACCTGAGCCAGAGGCTGACAGCTGGCAGAAGTGATGTCCTGTCCTAAAGTTTCGTATTTGAGGCAGGAATATACAATGGCAAGGCACTGATTGGCTTCCAGATTATGGCAGCGGCTGGCGAATATCTGCAGCAGCGGTTCATTAAGCAGGTATTTTTCGACCAGTTCAGACAGCTTCTTATTATTCTCCCGGGCTCTGATATTAATTTCATGGAACAAAGTCCAAGCAGCAATCAGGCAACTGGGCGGAAATATTTCAAAAGCGGGTTTATGTCTAATCAGAGCAGTTTCGGCAAATTTAAAGAGAGCCAGGGTATTATTTTTAAGTTTTTTTTCTGTCCAGGGAATGAAATTTTCCAGTTCCATAATGGTGGTATGAAATTCAATAACAGCGGGGAAAAGTTCATTTTTAAGGAAGAATTTACGTTCCTGGCTGTCTTTTAGTTGTCCGCTGATCATCAATTCCTGGTTAGAGATCATACCATAAGAAAAGAGTTTTTTCAGCTTCTCATGCAGAGGGCGCAGGAAGATTCTTTTTCGCATATTTTCTATACTGTCAGTGCCATTTTTGGCAAGTTGCATATAGACCATGCTGAGTTTATGTTCCTCATTATCTTTCATTTCTTTGAAATCAGTAAATACATGGTATTCATAACCATTCAGAGGCAGGTCTAAGCCGCTGGTGAGTACTTCGTCACATTTGCGGATATATTCCTGACGGGAGATCATATCTTTATACATGATGAACCTGTCGGGACCATACTGCAGGTTGAGCAGTTCGCCCAGAGATTTATCACCGGCTGCCAGAATGCTGCCTGCTGTCTGCTGAAAACTATTATTGTAAAATACCAGGGAGTGTTTGTTCGCGTTATTATTATAATACGCCAGGACATTTTCATTGATCTGTCCGGCATTATCCCGGAAATCCAAGAGCTGGAAATTATCAGCTTCGGCAAATATCTTGCGTTTCTTGAGCAGCGGGAAAATTTCCCGTTCATGCCGTCTAACCAGATAGCGGTTTTCTGTTTCCAAAATTCTGGGAGAGGCAAATTCCATGCCATATTTTTCGTGCAAGCCTTCGATCTGACCATGACCAAACATAGGCAGTCCCGGCAGAGTGCACATGATCACGCAAACGCCAAAGTATTTATCATCATCGCCAAACTGAGCTATGGCAGTATCTTCATCAGGATTGCTCATAAAATTCACATAGCGTTTCAGGATACGGCGGTCATATTCGATAGTGTTATTAATTGTCTGGCGGAAGGCAGAATTATCTTCCCGCATCATCATGTGCATAAAGGCACTATTATAGACGCGGTGCATTCCCAGGTTACGGACAAAATAGCCTTCCATCATCCAGAACGCTTCAGCCAGGAGCAGAGTATCCGGAGCTTCGACAGCAATGGCATCTACCACGTCACGCCAGAATTCGCGGGGGAATACTGCGTCAAATTCTGTTTTACTCAAGCTATAATCACTGCGGGAAGGAATATCACCACCTTTGCCCGGAGCAGGGAACCACAATCTCTGGAAGTGTTTTTTTGCCAGTGTCATAGCAGCGTCAAAGCGAATTATAGGTATTTTTCTGGCAATTTGAATGATTTCCTGTAGAACAGCCTGACGCACCTCATTGAGGGTATAATCCAGTTGAGCGGTATCATTCCAGGGTAAGCCGGTGCCGTCGTTGCCATGATAGATATATCTACGTTTTTTAGTTCTTTTATCATATAATTCAAAGACAACTGCTGCATCGGTTTTGGCGTAATAATGGTCTTCTATTCTCACTTCCACTTCGGGATGCGATAAAAGGTTTTCTCCGGTAAAATAATATGAGTGAAAGGGTGGATAATCAACCTGCAAAAACCAGTCCGGATGATAAATAATCCAGTCAGAGTCGATACCTGTATGGTTTGGCACCATATCGCAACCGAGCCTGATGCCATATTTTCTGGCTCGGGCAGTCAGGTTATCCCAGGCATTAATACCTCCCAGTTCTTCAGCAATGTTATAGCTTTCCAGTGAATAAGCGGAGGCGATAGCCTGCAGATCACCATTCCTGCTTTTAATTTTACGGGAGGCACGGCTTCTCTGCCAGATGCCGATCAGCCAAAGTCCTGTAATTCCTCTTTTCTGCATAATTTCCAGTTCACGGTCGGGAATATCAGCCAGATTAGTGATGGAATAGCCGTATTTAAGAGAAAGCTGATGCAGCCAGACATAGGTGCTTTTGGCTAAGAGCACCAGAGAAGTCATCCAGTTAGAATCTTCCGAGTAGTATTCCTCAGATTCCATATCACTGTCAAAAATATATTCAAGAGGTTGCGGAGGTGGAAATTCGCCAGAGAAATGTTTCTCTTCCTCTCTGATGAGATCGAGAGCCTGCAGGAGAGCAGTTTTATCATCCAGATATTCATTCCAGCTTTCCAGCACATACTCCAGTTGAGCTTTGATGGAATCAGGAAATCTGAGAGAAGGTTCTCTCAGGATTGAATAGAGCGATTTTTTGCTATAATCTTCATCATCAGGATTCGTATGCTCTTTCTGAAGGCAATTTATAATCTCCTGCATGATCACCGTATTTCCACTATCTTTAAAAAACCTGGAATTATCAAATATTGGGTAATAAGGTTTATAGGCAGGATTCAGGTTATTCAGCCAGTTAATGATAATTTCCTGCAGCAGGTAGTGAGCATGATCTTCACTTTCACGTTGAAAGTCGAGATTGAGGAAGTGAGTTCTATAGAGTTCCAGAAACTGGTAGTAGCTATTAAGACCCTGTGAAGATTTCAGATAGGCGTGGATATCAGTCAGCAGAGTCGGAGAATACTTCTTAATGTAGTTTTGAATCACCTGAAGAGTCATTTCTGCGAGAGAGATAATTGCTTTTAAATTTCCAGCGCTGAGGAGCTCATCCTGGGGCGAAATATTCTCGTTTAATATCTGCACGGTATGCAGCATATCAGGAGTATTGGCATTAGTGAGTTTGCCATAGCTGGAAAAGCGGTAGTCAGGGATTTTTTTTATGAATGGCAGAGTGCGGTTAACTGCCAAACCCTGCCGTGAGTTACTATTTATTGTTTTCATATATAAGCGTTAGCTGTTCCTTTGGGCTTAATAATACCATTTCACCAGATGGGGGAAATCACGGAAAAGGTATGGTCTTGGTTTCAGTCTGGCATTAAAGTACTGGATACCAGAGCCAATAATTTTAATATTACCTTCAAAAATAGTAAATTCACCTTCAGTGCGGGTTTTCCTGAGAGAAGCTATCGCGAATTTATCGTCGTATTTATAATAAATTTCGCATTCCAGCAGATCGTCATCTAAGCCGTTTAAAAAGGCAGTCGCAGTAACTGGTATTTTTTGTCCGCTCAGTACTATAGCATTTTCATGTAAATCCAGTTTAAGATCAGAAATCCGTACGTCATTCCAGCTCTTTGTTAGAGTATCTTTGAGCGCAACCAGTTCCAGCAGGCACTTCTGATTATCCTGATTGAGTATTTTGGAATAAAGAGAACCCGGCAGATAGAAATCATTCACATATTCCCGCAGCATGCGGTGCATATTAAAACCTCTGCCAACCGAGTAGATGGAATTGATCATTTTGCTGATCCAGACAGAAGGATAGCCATTTTTGTTTCGGGTATAATACAAAGGTGCAATTTCATTTTCCAGCATATAATACAGTTCTTCGGCTTCCATTCTATCCCTCAGTTCCTGATCCTGGATATTTTCTCCGGCTTCCAGAGCCCAGCCATTTTCACCGTCATAACATTCTGGCCACCAGCCATCCAGTACGCTCAGGTTCAAAACGCCATTCATACCGGCTTTCATGCCCGAAGTTCCACTTGCTTCCAAAGGTTTGATGGGATTATTCAGCCAGACATCTACGCCCTGAACTAAATGCCGGGCGAGATCAATATTATAATCTTCCAAAAAGATGAATTTATCCTGCACGTCGTGCTCACGGGCAAATTCAATAATCTTTTTGATCAGTTCTTTACCTTTATCATCTGCCGGATGTGCTTTGCCAGCGAAGACAAATTGAACAGGATGGGTGGGATGATTAAGCAGTTTCAAAAGACGTTCCGGGTTACGCAGTATCAGGTTTGCTCTTTTGTAGGGTGCAAATCTTCTGGCAAAGCCAATCAGGAGATGTGAAGCGTCCAGAACCAGACTGCGTCCCTGGTGAAAGAGCTTCAGATCATTTTTATAGATAAGAGACTTTTCCAGCCTTTTATTGATATAGCTGATCAATTGTTGCTTACGCTGCATGTGTGCTTCCCATATCTCTGTATCGGGGATGGAATATACATTTTCCCAAACTGATTTCTCTTCGGCTAAATGCTGATAGCCCGTTCCTACATAGCGGTCAAAAAGTTCCACAAGCTGAGGTCCAAGCCAGGTTTGAATATGCACACCATTGGTGATACCATGGATGGGCATTTCCTGCTTAGTGACCCCGGGATAGATAGATGACCACATTTCTTTGGAAACTTCACTGTGTAGTTTGGAAACTCCATTTATGTAATTACTAAAACGGATAGCAAGTACAGAAAGTGAAAACTGGTTTTCCCTATCCTGCTCAGCTGCCAGTTGTTTGATTTCATTAAAACTTTTACCAAAAGCCTGACAGTGGTCTTTCAGGTAAGGTTCCACGAGGTCGTTGCTAAAGCGTTCATTACCTGCCGGTACAGGAGTATGAGTAGTGAACACAGTGCTGGAATGAATCAGCTCTACTGCTTCTTCATAGCTGTATTTGTGCTCATTGATCAGGTCTTCGAGCCGTTTCAGGATCAAAAAGGCAGAATGACCTTCATTCAGATGATAGATTGTAGGCACTATTTTAAGCTGTTTCATCAATTCTGCGGAACCATAGGCAATAACCAGTTCCTGCAATAGCCTCATTTCACGGTCGGTTACATACAGGTAATCTGTGATATGCCGGAATTTATCCTTGTTAAGGATGAGATTAGTATCCATCAGATACAGTGGAATCTTACCAACATTGATACACCAGGGCTGGATATAGCAGGTTTCGTTACCCAGCAATATCTTAAAGATCATTTCCGAGCCATCTTCATTGAGGAGTTTATGCACTGGTTTGGTATACCAGTTATTCACTTCATAAATCTCTTCCTGCATACCTTCCAGGTTTATTCTCTGGTTAAAGTAACCCAGTTTATAGAGCAGACCAAAGCCATATAGCGGCAGACCCAGATCGCTGGCACCTTTCAGGTGGTCACCGGAAAGAATACCCAATCCGCCGGAATAGATCGGCAAGCTCTCATGCAAGCCATATTCCATGGAAAAATAGGCAATTTTAAAGTCTTCAGAAACATTCAGCTTCTTCTCATATTCCTTCATGTATTGCCCTTCAAAACTCAAGTATTCCTTGAATTTCCGGTAAACGGTTTCCAGTTCTTTCACAAAACCTGCTGAATTGCTTAATTCCCTGATCCGGTTTTCGCTGATATTACGAATAATACTGGTGGGATTATGATTTTCTTCCCGGAAAAGCTTCGGATCTATCCGCAGAAACAAACGATAGGCGGATGTATCCCAGGTAGTCCAGATATTACTTGCCAGTTCCAGTAGTGGGTTCAGGTTATCAGGGAAAGCTGGTCTCACATAAAATTTCTTAAATCTAATATTTGCCATAATACCTCCTGGCAATTTACACATATATCATAAATATCTAAAAATCTACACAATTTCCGGTAGTTATTATGTAAAGGATTTTATCTTTAACAAGCTGACACCTCGTTTTCTGAAAGATGGGATCTGAGATAAGAATAAACCACTGACCACTATTAATATTCCGGCTGATTTACGCAGGCTTACTGCTTCGTGCAAGATGATAAATGCTAATATCACAGTAAATACAGGGATCATATTACTAAATACATTAGCATTATTTAAACCTATCTTTTTAATCGCAAAAGTAAATAGTAAAAAAGAACCGCAGGTACAAAACAAAGCTAATCCAAGCACTGGATAAAAAGCCTGAAGCGGCGGGAGGTCTCCAAAAAAGGTTTTACCTTCGATGATCAGGAATAAAGGCAGAAAATAGAGCATTCCCAAAATTGTCTGCATCATCACAATCGTCACTGGTTTATATTCCATAGCGATCTGACGCAGCTTGATGCCATAGCCCACAGCCCCGAATACAGCGAGAAAGAGCAGAACCACACCCTTGAAGGTGGCAGCTGCTTCATCCACTTCCATCACGATTAGCACCACGCCCATAAACGAGATAATTGTTCCGGCAATTCCCCATTTATGAAGAGGTTCCTTGATCAGAAACCAGGCAAATATGGGCGTTATCAAGGGAATCAGGGAGATGATCACAGCTCCCAGCGAAGCCTGTACATAAAGCATACCGTTGCTTTCTCCAATGAAATAAATAAAAGGTTCAAAAAATGCCAGCAGCATAAAATGAGGTATATGCCTGCGCTTGATCACATCACGCTGCGGTAATAAATAATAGAGTAACGGCATGATCAGGCAGGCGATCAGGAGCCTTAAAAAGGTTATTGTGAAAGGACCCATGTATCTGAAAACAAATTTGATAGCAATAAAAGATAATGACCAGAAAAACATCGCCAGTATAACTGCCAGATAGGGAATAATTTTTTTCATTTAATTCCTGTAAATTTATTTGATCTGATGATATGAAAAAAAAGTACCCGGTATTATTTAGGTTATATATACCAGGTACTTCATTTTATAAATCTCAGATATTTATTTTAGACCCACTCTTTTCAGCAAAGCATCAGGATCTGGTTTACGTCCTCTGAATTTAACGAACAAGTCCATAGGCTCTTCTGTATTACCCGCTGCCAGAACGTTTTTACGGAATGCAGCGGCAGTATCGCTATCGAATATCCCTTTTTCCAGGAAAAGTTGAAAAGCATCTGCTTCCAGAACTTCTGCCCATTTATAAGAATAATATCCGGAAGAATAACCACCGGCAAATACATGTGAATATGAACAGGAAGTATTTCTTCCAGCCAGAGGGGGCAGGAGGCTGGTTTTAGCTATAGCCTTCTTTTCATAGGTATATACGTCTTCTATATCACAGGTATTGCCATTATGCCATGCCATATCCAGTAAACTCAGACCTATTTGTCTCAAGGAGTTGCTGCCGGCATTAAAAGATTTCGATTTTTTTACCTTCTCGATCAGATCATCAGGGATCAATTCTCCCGTTTCATAATGATAAGCAAACAATGCTAGGGTTTCTTTCTCAGTTGCCCAGTTTTCCATGATCTGAGAAGGCAGTTCCACAAAGTCCCAATAGACATTTGGGCTTGCCAGGGCAGCTTCATTCACATTGGAAAGCAAGCCATGTAGCGAATGACCAAATTCATGGAAGAGAGTAGTTACTTCATCTAAACTCAGCAGAGAAGGAGTGTCTTCGGTTGAAGGAGTAAAATTGGTAACAATAGATACGTGAGGTTGCCTATCTTTACCATAGCTGTATCCCTGGGTTTGAAATGTTGTCATCCAGGCTCCTCCTCGCTTGGTTTCGCGGGGGAACAAATCCAGATAGAGCAGACCAATATAGCTCTCATCAGCTTCTGTAACTTCAAACACCTGCACATCCTCATGATAGCGGGGTACATCATCTACAGAATTGAATCTTATGCCATATAGTTTTTCTGCTACTTTGAATATTCCGCTTACCACATTTTCCATCTTAAAATAAGGACGCAGTTCCTCAGCATTATAATCAAATTTCAGCTGTTTCAGCTTTTCAGCGTAATAGATCAAGTCCCACGGCTTCATTTTTTCTATGCCATCCAGTTCTCTGGCAAAGGCGTGCATTTCTGCCAGCTCCATCTTAGCCGGCTCGATGCTGGCATCATATAATCTGTCCAGAAAACTCATAACAGTTTCCGGGGTTTGTGCCATGCGCTCTTCCAGAACTATTTCGGCATGGCTCTTGTAACCCAGAAGCTCTGCTCTTTTGTATCTGAGACAGGAGATACGTTTAAGAATTTCCTGGTTATCAAAATCATCTTTATAAGCTCGGCTGGAATAAGCACTATTAACGTCTTTCCGTAAAGCCCGATTGCTGCAATAAGTGAGTACCGGCAATACGCTGGGAATCTGCAGGTTAAATAACCAGCCTTCTTTATATCCTTTTTGTCTGGCTCTAAAAGCGGCTGCCTTCAAAGCATTTTCCGGGATACCAGCTACTGCTTCAGCATCAATTACATGCTTTTCCCAGGCATTGGTAGCACCCAGAACATTTTGTCCGAATTTGGGACCAAGCTGCGAAAGCTCCACATCAATTTCCTGCAGCTTCTGTTTATCTTCATCACTCAGCAAGGCACCATTACGAATAAATCCACGATACTGCTTCTCTACTAAGCGACGCTGCTGACTGGTGAGTCCTATAGTTTCACGACGTTCATATACAGATTTCACGCGTTCAAAAAGTATTGGATCAGAGATCATTTTGCTGGAGAATAGCGATAATTTTGGGGCTATTTCCTGGGCAAGCTGCTTAAATTCATCATCAGATTCGCAGCTCATCAGATTAAAATATACTGTTGAAGCTATATCCGATACTTCGGAAAGCTCCTGCATAGCCCGTAAGGTATTATCATAATTTGCCTTATCCGGGTTGTTCTTTATCGTTTCCAGTTTAGCTTCTGCTTCTTGCAAGCCATGCTCGATCGCCGGCAAAAAATGTTCCTGTGTGATCTCATTAAAGGGTATAGCACCATATTTACCTACGCGCTTTAATTCAATTAATGGATTGTTACTCATCCTTACCTCACATTATAATATTATTTCCATGCAACAAAATTTGACCCAATTCATTCGTCAACATTATAATGACTCTATGAGATTTATTACCAGTAAAGGGTCATATTTTTATGGACACAATGGACAATATGGACATTATGGACAATGCGAAATGCTCAGGTGCTACGTGATGGGCAACTGGTCTATTTTTCTTTGGTGAGGAGTTGTCTACTGGCGATGAAGATGATCTTACCTCCCAGGAATCCTCCGGCAGCCTGGATGAGATTAGGAATTATTTCGCTGAAAGAACCCTGCAAACCAATACTGGGAGTGAGAGATTCAAAAGCGTAATAAGTGAGAACCATAAACGCGCCTCCTAATACTAAAGCCAGAAAGTGAAACATACCCTTAGTAGTGCTGGCAAGAGCAGCCCAGGCACATTCGAGAGCTTTGGCGATAAAAGTCATGGGGGCAAAAATAGCAAAGCCACCAATTACATCCGCCAGGGCAGAACCAATTCCGCCAGCCAGAAATGCCAGCCAGATGCCATGATCATTGTCAATACGTAAGCCGTTTTTTTTGATGGGGGCACCCAGGGTAAGGCCTGCAAAAACTACTGCAACATCACCGAAATTAAAGTAGCCCCGGGTAGGCAGAGGTATTTTAATCAGGAGAGTAGTAGCCATGATGAGCACAATCATCATAATTGTTTGAAATACAGTATTTTTTCTCATAATTCCTCCAGATGATAAAGTCTGTTTAGATATATTTGGCGAATAATATTGCCTTCATCTATTAAATAAATATAAAGCGAAAGTGGAAAAGCACAAAGTATCAGGAAATTTTTCAAAAATCCCTTTTTGCCTTGAATGAGCGGGTGCATCTTTATATAGAATTGCAGTCTGGGCATAATATAAAAAGCTTTTTTGATGAAAACCTGCAGGAAGATAATATCAGTTTTCAGTTCGCCTCTGAGGGGAAGCCCCAGGATGTCTTGATAAGTGAACAGCGAGATGAGCAGTTTTGTGAACAGGAAAGAAGCCGGGAAATATATTACTTTTATCAGGCTGTCATAGAGCCAGTCAGTTCTGCCTTGCAGGTGGATCAGCTGAAAGAAAAGACCAAAGATAAATATTGTAACGGTAAAGGGCAGCAGAATGAGGATCATATCACCGGATTGACGCAGGGAGAATTTCCAGGAATGCAGGATGAGAACTGCACCGAGAATGATAGAGTGCAGCAATAGCCTGTCATAATAGATGAAGCCGGTGATTATGAAAAAGGTAATAATTATCAGAATCAGGCAGATAAGTTTGATGAGCTTCAGCATTTTGTAAAACTGGCGGTTCGCACCGCAGACTGTCCTGCAATAGTGAGAGAATATTTTCGGGGGAAGAGATTAAAATGCTGCTGAAATTCAGGATTATCGAGGTTATGTGAGATGAGGATCAGTAATTTATAATCAGGATTTTTGATAATATCATCAAATTCACTGGATGAGAGCAGTTTATCAGTTTCATCCATCAGCAGCACTTCTGCTGTAGGAGTAGTGATTTTTTTCGCTGGATGTTTTGCCGGAGCATTAAAAAAAACTTGCGAAATAAGGTTTTTCCCGGAATGTGAGATGGAGAAAATAGCTTCCAGAGAGCGGTCTATAATACTCTGAATGTGATTATCCTGACCTTTAAAGAGGAATAATATATTATTTTGCTTAAGGTGAGGGATAATGACCTGCTCCAGGAAAGTGGTTTTGCCACTGCCATTGTCACCCTTGATCAGCAGAAGAATTTTGCCACTATCAGAGGCGATTTTCAAAGGCTGATCAAGCTGAAAGATAAATGGTCTGTTTTTTAGTTTCAGTTTACCTGGCTTGATCTGGAGAAGACTATTCATTTATAGAGATTACCTCATTATTACTCAGAAGGTGATAGGAGATAGCCTGCTGCTGATATTCAGTCAGCAATATTATCAGGGCATGTCTGTTAGAGGTTGAAAGTGATTCCAGAATGTTTTGCAGCAGGAAATGGAGTGGTTTCTTTTTATGCAGAACCAGAGCGGAATAGAAGATCACTGCCAGAATGGCGTTTTCGCCACCGGAAAGATGATCAAGCGGGTGGTTCAGGGTAAAATCCGGTTTGAAGGCTTGAAACTGACGGACGGTATTAGAGAGAAAGGGGGCATGAGAATCTGCTCCAAAGAGCAGAGCTTCTTCCTGAAGACTGGCTGCCAGGAAGGTGTGGTCAAAGTTCAGGAGGAAATACTTATCCTCCAGTTTTTCTCTTTTGCACATGATTAATACCCTTGAAACCACTTCAGAAAAGAGCACATAATTCGGCAAGAAATTTGTGGCAGCCTGCCAGATAAATCTGAAGTCCTGTTTTGGTTGCTAAGAACACCTGATGCTTATAAGCTGGCTGGGATTTTGAGATTTGCAGAAGGGGGCAGACCCATATGTCTGTCTGTGATATTTATTGACCAATTATAGAACTAGTGTTATATTATGATGCTATAAGTAGAATTATCGTCCTTTGAAGCCGCAGGGAACCCACAGGCAGGGTGCAGGGGGTGAGGTAAGGGACGATAAATGAGTTTAAATAATTTTCTGACAGCAATTAAGCGAATAATAGAACAGTTCAGGGGGCAAAAAAAAAGAAGAAATAAGTCAGTTACAGAATGTAAAATGTATTAACTAAGCCGGAACGTTCGGTTTATTTAATAAGGTTTTGAGATCGCATGACCTAAATGTTCTGTTGCGAAGTCAATCATTGCGAAGATATCAGACCATTCGAAGATTTTGCACCTTGCAATGGTTGTCATCTACGCCGTACCACTGACTTAATTTTAGGAAAAACAATTTAAATGGGAATGTATTATGTAATTTAATTGAGACATATTTTGGGAGTTTATTGTCATCATAAGTCTTGTCTGGAGCACCATGCAAAACTTCCGGTTAGCTGGGTGGATTGACTATGATTTATTAACACGTGCTAAATTATCTGTAGCAAAAAACCCTGACATCGATAATACGTCCATAGGGATAACAAATAAAAAAATCTGAAACTCGATAATATATATAAGAGTATTGGCAGTTCAACGTCCAGTATGAATAGATATATTTAGAAGACTGAAACATAATCAAATTAGACTATAATAAAGCAGAGGAAAAAATAAGTACAAGAAAAAAAAATAATCTAGACAGTATCATACCAGAATTAAAAATATGTTATGTAGTACAAAAGAGAAAAAAACGGAATTTGATTAAATATTGAGAAGTTTTACAGCAAGGCGAAATTATTAGGTTTATCTGCCCATTTGGAGGGGGGATGAAAAAATCAATATTGAAGTTATTATTATTAATGAATAGTGAAAATTTATTTTGCTACACATTGATAATCTTTTGGTTTGAAGCTGGAGATATATACTTTCTGGGATTTATTGTAACAGGCTATAGTTTATATCCTTCAACTGATTTCGGAGAAACGGCAACCTGGATAGACAGCACCTTATATACAAACAACAATATAACTAGTATCGCTGCTGATATAATTCCAGATTTAAGCTATGGACAAGATATTTATGACATCCTATATGTATTAGAAAATCATGTAGAAGTGTTTAGCTGGATTCTTAGAAATCCTGATATATCAAGAAAATTATAAAGCGGAGTAACCGAAGGCAGGTTATACAGAGGATACGTGAAACATAGTGAAGATTACTATTATAATTATACCCAGCAATTATCCAGTGTAATATTTGGGTTAGACATATCAACAGCTATTGAAATCGATCAAAATATTGTTTATGTTGCATCAATATTGGGAGATTCAAGGCACATAATAAAATCATTTGATGATTATGTGAATTTTGAGGTACCGGAATATATCCAATTGGAATAATGTTGTCATTCATCATTAAAGCAGGAGATGGCAGCGGATTGCATCAGGGAAATACTATTCCAGGTTGAATAGAGGATATCAGAGAATGAGTAGTATGACAGAGTAATCATGGCTTGTGCAAATTCAAGCTAAATAACTTAAGCGGATTTGTACGGATAGTCATTAAATAAAAAAGAACAGGAGGTATTAGAATGACAAGTATTAGAGTTAACAAGAATGGGTTTTTAGTTTTGATCTGCACAATTACATTTGGACTTCTAAGTGGGGCTTTATTATGTGCAGAGACAATTGGTAATCAGGATATTAGTATTCCTGATAAGTACAGAGTCGATGTAGAGACCATAATTTCATCGATGGAGAATACAGAGCACAAAATTAATCATCAAGAGTTGAGAGATAACCGATCACTTGCTGCAGAGTTAGTAATCATTACGGTTGATGCATTGGAAGATGATTTTGAAGAGTTTGCAGAGATCAAGACTGAAGAAGGAATAGTGACAGATGTAGTCACATTAGCAACCACAGATTCAACTTCTACAGCAATAAGAAACTGGCTGGCAGCCCGGAAAACGACATATCCAAGCTTGCAATATGTGATAATCGGAGGTAGTACTGATTTAGTTCCGTCGCATCAAATAGTATATGACCATTTAGGAAGTACTATTACTGCATCAACCGATTTTTATTATAGTAATGTATTATCAGTCTGGCCTCAGGATGATGATATAATGGACATAGATACTGATATTGATCTTTACGTGGGTCGATTACCAGTAAGTAATTCTACTGAGGTTGAAAATTATATAACCAAGTACCAGAATTATCGGACGAATGATATTAATGATGTTGCCAGGATGAGTTTTATATCCACAAATGTACCAAAAAATGATTCTTATGATCTATACGATTCTTTTGTGAGTGATATAATGACCCATGTTGGAAATACTATTAGCTGTGAATCATTGTTATGTGAAGATTTAGTTGACGTAGTAAATGGTCCAGCTACTGAAGTGGTAGATGTGCTTCAGTCCAGGGATTACTCATTTTTATATGGAGTATGGCATGGAGTGGATCAATTTACTATCCTGGACAGTGAGTTTGATCATAACGATTCAGCCTACGAGCAGGGTTTTGGTCATCATAAGCAATCTTTAAGCATAAATACTAATAAAGTAGATGAAGGGAGTTGTTATTATGAACTACAGGTAGGTGGAGCCCATGATGGTGAATGGAAATATTTCTACACAACTCCAGCAGAGAGTTACCTGCAGCTTGAAGATGTTTTACCACAATCACTTGGGAATACATACTTTACCTGGATAGCATCATGTAGAACAATGGACTTGAATTATATAAGTTCTTCCCAGGATTGTGCCAGAGATGAATATGACGAAGTCATCTGTAATTTGGGACCCAATGGCTGGTCAGACTATTGGGTGGAAACTGAACCTGTGACGGTTTATAATGCAGAGAATTGTATCAATGAAGTATTTTTTAATCACGTGGGTGGTCCAGTAGCAATCTATGCCTCATCGGCAACCGATTATCCGAGTATTTCACGATTTATAGTACAGGAATATCTGGATTTACAGTTTATTGACGATGAACATACTTTGGGATATATAACTAATGAAGCCTGGCATTTATATGACAATCTCTTTTCAATGTATTTGTACAGGTTAATATATTTAGGTTATACCTTATTCGGAGATCCAAGTTTGAGTATATGGTCTGATGAAGCCAGGCAACTTGTTCTTAGTGAAAATATCATTGTAGACCCTGTTAATCCATATCCTGAATTTGAAGTTTTTGATACTCAGGGTAATCCTGTTGAAGCACTTGTAAGTGTAATAAATGATGCAGGAGTGCTCCAGGGACGTGGGATATCACCTTATCAATTTAATAGCTCAGTTGGTGATAACTGGATAATAACAGCCAACAGGGCAAACTACGTTCAGGATTTAAGGGAATACCGTTATTTGAAGACATATGCTACAGTACCTTATTCGATGGGATTCGAGGAGGGGCTGGATAAGAATTGGAGATTAGAGACAGATCCGACTTATGGCAGAATTTTAATTACTTCAGATAATTCCCCTCATAGTGGAACAAAGCATATGACCATGGACTCAAATACATTCTATGAATATGTATACAACAAGGCAGATTTACATCTAAATCTCACAGGCGAAGACAGATTGATGCTTGATTTCTGGTGGAGGGAATTTAATGATGAAACTCATTATTATGATGGCGTATTCATATCAGATGACAATGGAGATCACTTCAGTAAAATTTATTCATTAATTAATGGCAGTGGCTGGGAAAATATAGTGATAGATCTTGATGCAGCCATAAACACGGCAGGATTGGAATATAACAATAATTTCATTATCAGATTCGAACAGTATGATAATTTTCCAATAAGTAGCGATGGCTTTGCTTTTGATGATATTCAAATCTATTCAAACTATGCTGAACTTCCCTATAGTATAGATTTCGAATCAGGTCTGGATGATTACTGGGATATTGAATCCAGTGATGCACATGGTTTGATTGAAGTCACTTCTGATTATGGGTATGCTCATGGGGGCCAGGAATATCTTGTTATGTCAAGTGATACAACTGGAGTTTATGTGTATAACAGGGCATTTTTATATTTGGACCTTGAGGATGAAACTGATGTAGAACTTGATTTCTGGTGGAGAGATTTCGCTGATGAATATCAGGCTGGAGACGGAATTTACCTCTCTAAGGATGCGGGATTGAATTTTGTAAAAATCTATGATATTAATGGTGAGCATCATGAAGATAAAACATGGACAAATGTAGTGTTGGATATATCAGCAATTGCAGCGAATCTTACCTGGGATCTAAATTCACATTACGTTGTTAAATTTCAGCATTACGATAATGAGATTATCGGTTATGACGGATTTGCCTTTGATGATATTCAAGTTTATTCATCAGCAAGAGAAAAACCTGAAGATAATTTCGGGAATGCTGTGACAGTTTTAAAAAGCTATCCTAATCCATTTAACCCTTCGACAACCCTTTCATTTAATTTGAGTGAAAACACTGAGATAAATCTCAGTATTTATAATATCAAAGGGCAATTAGTCAGGGAATTGGTCAATGAACATCTTGATAAGGGTAATCATTCTGTAGTCTGGGATGGAAGAAATGCTTCAGGTAAAACTACAGGTACAGGAATGTATTTTGCCAGATTGAAAGCTCGTAATCTTGATATTACCAAGAAAATCATTTTAATCAAATAAATCAGTAAAATAGGAGGATAAAGTGAATAAAAGAATTTACCTGGCAATACTATTACTGTTACCGTTGTTTTTAAGTGCAATTACCAATCAGTTTCAAGTTGAAGCTACTGTTGATAAGACAATCCTGCGAATGCCTTTATACAGTTCAGAAACCGATTCAATATATCATCATGTTCTTCCCGTAATAGACGGGATAGGATACAGCATAGATAATTCCCTGAACTGTTCTGCAGAATTAAGTTCAGTAATGAGGATGAGGGATATGGAATTTACTGTACTTACAGTAGAACCAGAATTTGGATTAGCCAGTGGCGATACTATAAGTGTAGAATTGAGCGGTAGCAGCGAAGAGGGGATAACTTTTCAGCAACCGGCCGGATCATTTCTGCAGATGTATATCAGTATGTTTCCCGAAATGGCAGAACGTGAGAACTGGCGGGATATAGAACCAGCCCAGCCAAGTATTCTCTATATATATGTTGATGATGAGGATATAGAGGAGAATATGAATTATCTTGTAGAATGGAAAAAACAAAGGGGTTATCTGGTAACTTTAGCTAATACAACCGAGACCGGAACAACTAATACGGCAATTAAAGCATATATTCAAGATGCTTACGATAACTGGGATGTGCCACCAGAGTATATTTGCCTGGTCGGAGATGTTGGAGGTGAATTAGGTATTCCCACCTGGTATGAAACGTGGACAGGTCATTCCGTAGAAGGAGACAACCCTTACACACTGCTGGCAGGTAATGACTATATCAGCGATGTTCATATTGGAAGATTATCTTATAACAGTTTATATGTATTGCAAGTGATGTTATATAAGACAATTAATTATGAAAAAGAGCCATATATAGGTGATACAAGCTGGTATAATCGGGTTCTTTTGGCAGGAGATCCAGGTCCTGAAGGGTTGCCGTATTCCGGTGAATCCGCAGTTTATACCTGTATAAACATCAAAGAATTGATCACTAATAATCATCCTTATTATAATTTTATTGAAGTGTACGACAATATTCCTTCTTATTTAATCTCAATGATGAACGCTATTAATCAGGGAGTTAGCTTTTTCACCTATCGAGGAGAAATTGGAATGAGTGGTTGGCAAAGTAGTACAGCAAATGAGTTAAATAATGGCTGGATGTTGCCTTTTGTAGTTACAATTACTTGCAATACTGGTAGTTTTGCCGTAGATGATTGTAGTTGTAGTGAGTCATTTCTTCGTGCCGGAACGATCGGAAATGTAGGGGGGGGGATCGGAGCTATAGGGGCAGCACACGATCTGACAAATACTTGTTTAAATAACAGTTTTACTCAAGGAGTTGCTTATGGATTATATGCAGAGGACTTAAAAACAATGGGAGCCGCCCATACAAGAGGGAAAGTTTCATTATGGGAGAGTTATCCAACTAATCCGGATAATCAAACTGTAAAATTAAATCACTATTGTAACTTGATGGGTGATCCTTCAGAAGAAATCTGGATAGGAGCACCACAAGAGCTAGTGGTTGAATGCGAAGCGGCATACTCAATTGATCAAAACAGCATTATTATTTATGCAGAAAACGACAATAACTACGCATTAGAAGGCTTATATGCATGTCTTTATAATGACACCTATGATGAACAGTATTTTAGTTTCACAGATGAAAACGGATATGCTTTCTTTGATATTTCAGGATGTACTTCTGATGAATTTAAACTGACTGTTAGCGGTAGAAATTACATTCCAGTGCAGGAAGATATTTCTCTGGATCTTAACCACACTCTGGAAATAACTAATCTGGCTTATGATGATGTAAGCATTAATGGAAGTTTTGAGCCAGGAGAAGCAGGAGAATTAACCTTTGATCTGGTTAATAATAGCATTAATACTATTTACCAGATAGAAGTAAGTGTAGAGAGTATTTCAGACGAAATAACAATTGAAGATGGAAATATAACGATCGCTTCGATTGGTGCAGGGTTAACTGCTTCTCTAGATGACATCACAATAAATTATCTTGGGAGTGGAGATCTATCTGAATGCAGTATAAGCATCAATATTGCACCAGCAGAATTTCGTGACTACACAGACTCATATATTGTACCACTAACATTTCTGGAATTAACGCTAAATGATTATGAATTTTCAGATAATAATAATAATATTCCAGAACCCGGAGAAACAGTATATTTTGATTATGAAATAGAAAATACGGGTGATTATGAGATTAATGGTATAAATCTGGAACTAGCCAGTACCAGTAACTTAATAACTATTTCACCAAGCTCCTGTTATGTGGGAGATCTTGACCCGGAGGAGATTTATGAATCAGTAACGCCTTTCACTATTGTTATTCCTGATGAGTTCATTGCAGAAACTGGTTCAATATTCACCTTAATATTATCCAATGCAGCGGGATTCCTGCAGGAGATAGAAGTTGTCCAGTCAATAGGAACTCCCGGTGCAAGTGATCCTGCAGGGCCAGATGAATTTGGATATTGTATTTACGATGAATATGATACCGGATATCAAACAGTTAATTATAGCTGGATAGAAATAAACACAACCACAGCTTTACCTATAGATCTAATCAATGGAAGTGATCAAGGCTCATCATGTCAGGTAAATCTTCCATTCGAATTTCGTTTTTATGGTCAAAATTATGATGAATTAACTGTTTGCTCAAATGGCTGGGTAGCTCCTGGTTATACGGAGAGTGTATCATATATGAACAGACCGATTCCCGGTGATGGAGGAGTGTCACCAATGATAGCTGTATTCTGGGATGATCTGGTAGGTGATGCAAATTCGGGAGTATACGCTTATTACAATGCAAACGATCATATATTTGTTGTCGAATGGGATGATCTGATAAATGATTATAATAGTACTAGCGAAGAGACCTTTGAACTAATCATCTATGACAGAGCTTATTATCCCACTTCCAATGGAAATAATCAAATGAAATATCAGTATAAGACATTTAATAATGTCAATGTTGGCTCTTATAATGGTGGTACTGCAGACCATGGTCAATATTCAACAATCGGTATTGAAGACCAGACAGGAACAGTAGGGCTTCAATATACATTTGATAATGACTATTTTGAAACTGGAGATGATCTTGATGATGAAACTGCTTTACTTATCAGCGGAGCTACTTTACCGGAAGATTCCTGCTGGCTGATACTGGATGATTTGCATTATTACGATGAAAACCAACTTGAAATTGTATTGCCAGGTGAAACAATCGATCTTTCTATTGATCTCTTGAATTTCGGAGATGAAGCCACCGGGGATATTGACATTACTTTATCATGTGATCATGAAGAATTTGTTGATTTGACAACCAGCGAAATCACAGTTACTACAATAGCTGCAGGATATCTGGAAGAAGATATTACTGGTCTTTCATTCGATCTCAGTGAGGATTTTCCAATTCAGGAAACGGTAAGATTTAATCTTAATTTTCAATGTAATGGAATGAGTTGGGATTATATTTCAGTTATGGAAGTTTTAGTCCCTGAAATTTATATTGCTGAAGAAACGATTGATTTTGGAGATGTTTTCAATGATTATGGGAAAGAGTATGTAGTGGAGATTGAAAATATCGGTTCAGGAGAATTGTCACTTAGGGGAATTGATATATACTGCACTGGTCTTACATGTGATTTTCCAGAGGTAAACCTTGACCCAGGTGAAACTGTAGACATGGTACTTACTTATGAAAGCGACGAAAACGGGGAATTTGATGGATCAATAACAATTAACAGCAATTCTTTTACTAATGATGAGATTGAAATTCCTGTAGTAGGTACCGTTATAGATCCTCCTGAAATTGAAGTACAAGAAATTACAGATTTTTCCGTACTAATTGATGAAATAACAGATATCCCAATCAGTATCAGTAATATCGGCGAGGAAAATATAGAAGTTTCAGCTCATTTAGAAGGTTGTTATAATGATTGTGCGGATTTTTATGGTGGATTTTTGTCACTTGATCAATGTCTGCTTACTGATGAGGATTTTACCATTGAAGCCTGGGTAAGAGTTGATGGGGACGGCTTTGGAACATGGACAACTAATACTCTATTTGAACAGAGAAAAGATAATGCAACCGGATTATCTGGTGCTGTGATATGCTTTTTTGTCAGAACAGGGGATGATGAGACTAAATTCGTTATTAATGGATATTCTTATCCCAATACCACCAGTACCGAACTGGCTGCTGATGCCCCTGATTTGGGAATATGGCATCATTATGCAGTTACGGTAGATGATGACGATATTTATCTATATATTGATGGTGAAGAAGTAGATCATGCAGGAAATAATGAATCAGGTAACTACACTACTGGTGTAGCTCATATTGATCTGGGTGCTCATCAGTATAGTGGTGCTGTTAAGGCTAAATTGAATGGTGCAATGGATGAAGTTCGCTTTTGGAGTGATGTTCGTACAGAACAGGAAATCAATGCCTACATGAGTCAAGTAGTAGACCCCAGTGATGAAGATCTAATAGCTTATTGGAGATTTGATGATCCTAATAGCTGGGATGATCTGGTTCATGAAACCTTGGAAGTAACGCTACAACAGGAGAATGTAACTCATCAGCTTTCCGTGGTACCAGGGATTAGCCTGGAAGATAGTGAACTGGAGATTGAAGGTGAAGAAAGCGAAAATTTGATACTGCAGGTTGATGCTTCTTATCTGGAACTGAATCATGTATATGCAACGAATCTAATACTGGAGGTAACTGATCATCCCGAATACCCGGAACTTACAATTCCAATAACAGTTACTGTAGTTTATAATGGAACAGGTACGGGAGAAGATATTATCTCTCATAACATAATTAATCAAAACTATCCCAATCCATTTTTTGCAACTAACAATATGAGGACAGGGACAGTAATAGAATATGCATTGCAAGATGATATCAGCGAGGCAGAAATTGCTATATATAACATCAAGGGACAAAAAGTGATGAGCTATGTTTTGAATCCTGAAGAAAAGCGGTGTGGAGAAATAATCTGGGATGGACGCAATAGCAGTAATATTAAAGTTGGTGCCGGAGTTTATTGTTATGCGCTTAAAGCGAATGGAGTATTCTCTGAGCACAAAAAAATGTTATTGCTACATTAATATGTTCAGGAATAAACTCACATTGAAAACTTAGTACAGAGTTAAAGGTTACATATCAGGAGGATGAACAGGAAGCAGATTTATACTGCTCAAGTGTCCTGTTTGTCCTCCTATTTTTTTTTGTTAAACTTCATTGATAAAAATGGCAAACGTAATAGGAAACATTGCAATTTAGATAAAATTACAAAAGTTTACATCAAACCCTCAAATCTTCAAACTTTCTGACCTTCACTTTATTTGAACCGCGAAAGGCGCGAAATTACGCGAAAAAATGTAATGCGAAGAAAGAAGGTAAGTTAGATGTAGATCAAACTTTCCAGTTTGATGGAAATTAATGCTTAATCCGGGAGGATTAAGCTACGATTATAATGTGAAGATAATTTTAAGCCGCGAACAAACCGAACAAACGCGAACAAGGTATTGTAATGTAAGATATTTTATACTTTCCAGTTTGATGGAAATTAATGCTTAATCCGGGATTAAGCTACGATTATAATGTGAAGATAATTTAGCCGCGAACAAACCGAACAAACGCGAACAAGGTAATGTAATGTAAGATATTTTATGGCAGCGAATAGGCTTCATGGATTACGCCCTATCAAGCCAATGCTAACAAGACGAACTAATTTTTAACTACGAGTCAAGTTTACATCAAACCCTCAAATCTTCAAACTTTCTGACCTTCACGTTATTTGAACCGCGAAAGCCGCTAAAAAATTTAATGTGAAGATGAAAGTTGGTTCCCTTGTAACGGTTAGTTTAATTTTGAGGTTGTTAATTTATTGGAGCTTAGTGATTTATGATTTGGTGCTGGTTTTATGCGGCTGGCACCGCACACATTAACACGGTTAATGTACTCCAAAGGTTTAGAGTGTCATTAGAAGAAATACGTGGTGAATGGGGAGTTTGAATTGACAAGAAAAGTGTAATAAGTGAAAAGCATAAAAAAAACTTAAGAGGGATTATGCAGGCAATAATTTTAGCAGCGGGTATGGGACGCAGACTCAATTCTTTGACGGGAGGGCTGCCGAAGCCAATGCTTAAGATCACTGATAAATCGGTCATACATTATCAGATAGAAAAATGTCTGCAAAATGGGGTGATGCATTTTGTGATCGTGATTGGTTATCGACAGGCAGAAATGAAGGAGCATGTGCTGGAGATATTATCACCTGAGCAGGTAATATTTGTGATCAATCCCGATTTTGCTGTTACTAATACACTTTATTCATTATTTCTGGCGCGGGAATTTTTAGATAAAGACACGCTTTATTTTAATGGAGATGTGCTTTTTGAAGAGAAGCTGCTGCCTATGCTGCTGGATAATCCTGTCAGCTCAATACTGGTTGAGATGAAAGTCTGCGGAGCAGAAGAGGTGAAAGTGATCATCAATGAAGCGGGATATGTTACCGCAATTGGCAAAGAACTCAGTCTGGAAGAGTGTGCGGGTGAATTTATCGGGATAGCTTGTTTCCGGAAGGAAGTGTTGGGCAGAATGGTGAAATTTCTGGAGCTGGGAGTAGAAGCTCAGCAACATAATAATTATTTTGAATATGCAGTTAACAAGTTTTGTGGCGGTATAGAGATCATGGCAATATCTACAGGTGACGCTGCTGTAATAGAAATAGATTTTCCTGAAGACCTTAAACGGGCAAAAGCCTTATTCAGTAAATGAAGAAATTAGTATTAACCACGTTGAATGCGCGATATACGCATACCAGCCTGGCACTGTATTATCTGCAGGCAGTGTTGCAGGGGCAGGATATAGAAGTAGAACTTTGTGAATACAATATAAATCAGCCGCAACTGGATATTATCGAAGACCTTTTGAGCCGGCAGGCAGATTACATAGCTTTCAGTATTTATATCTGGAATGTGGAGCAGATAAAATCAATACTGACTGATCTGGGCAGACTGGTAGAATCTACACGTTTTATAGCCGGAGGACCGGAGGTGAGTTATAAAGCGGAGAAGTGGCTGGCGGAATTTGAGTGCCTGGATTATGTGGTTACAGGTGCTGGGGAAGGTGTGATAGCAGAGATAATAGCTGATGAAAATGGCAGGTTGAAAGGGATAGTGCCGGGAAAAGCAGTAAGTATCGCAGAATTGCCATTTCCATATGAGCATTTGGACATAGAAGGAAAGGATAGTCGCTATTTTTATTATGAAACCTCACGGGGCTGTCCGTTTCGCTGTGCCTATTGCCTGTCATCCAGAAGTGATCAGAAATTACAGTTTCGACCAATACAACTGGTTTATATAGAGTTGGAACAATTTATCCGGGGAGGATATGCTCACATCAAGCTGGTGGACAGGACATTTAATGCTAAACCAGCAAGGTCACGGCAGATCTGGCAGAAGATAGCTGAGCTATATAAAGCCTATCCTGAAAGTGAGACGGGATTTCACTTTGAGATACACCCGGAGTTATTAGGTGAGGAAGATTTTGCGGTATTATCTGCTATTCCTTCTGGCAGATTTCGGTTTGAGATCGGGATTCAGACTTTGAATAGCGAAACAGGAAAGCTGATACACCGGCAGATGGATTGGGCAAAAGTGAAAGAGAATATTTTAAGAATAAAAGAGCTGGGCAATATTCATATTCATCTTGATCTGATCGCTGGATTGCCGGGAGAGGATATAGATTCTCTGGCAGCAGGATTTGATGACGTGATAAAATTAGACAGTGGTCATTTGCAGTTAGGTTTTTTGAAGATACTGGCAGGAACTGAGATGGAAAGCCTGGTTTCTGAACATGAAATTATCTATCAGGTAAAAGCTCCCTATCAGGTTTTGCAAACCAAGCTAATGAGTTGGGCGGATCTGGGAAAAGTGCGCCAGGTGGAAGCTGTACTGGATATTTATTATAATTCCGGCAGGTTTAAGAGGGCAATGACTGTATTGCTCACAGAAAAAGAGATCAGTGGCTGGTTACTGCTGAGAGGTTTAGCGGGATACTATCAGCAGCTGGGGCTTGATTTGCGGATGCGGGACTGGGAGAGATGTGCTATTGCCTTGGTTGATATGGTGATGACGCTGAATATAATCGGCAGGGAAGAATTGCTGGACCATTTAAGAATTGACTGGTGCGGGCAGTCCAGGAGCAGTTATTATCCGGTATTTTTGCAGAATGAGGTCTTGGCTAAGGCGCGAAAGAAGGGTTATCAGATACTGAGTCAGCACAAAAATGATATAGATGGATTGAAAGCAGCGGAAATCCGGCAGGCGATATTTTTTTTACCAGTTTCTGACTATTATAAAAGTAGTGAAATACAGGTTTACTTTGGCAAGGCTGGCAGGAAGCAGATAGTGACTGTTACGTAGAGTGGCTTATAGGGCTTATAGGACTTATATGACCTATACGACTTATAAATCCTGTGCTCAACGGTTATCATTTATTCACACCTGTGATTTGTGGCAGAAATACAATTACTTTTTGGAGAGATAACAAATCAAAAAAAATATTTGACATAATTTATGCAAAAATATAATTATAGTCATACAAAAATAATTAGTGAAAAATACAATGTACTGTATTTGTAAATAAAGTAATGTAGAAGATAAATTGTAACATAATTTATAAAAGAGAAGATGGAGGAATTGGATGAAAAGACTATTAACAGCAGTTTTATTGATTTTACTATCAATCCCGGCATACGGAATAGAATTATCAGATCCTGACCCTGAGGATACGAGGAGAATAACCGCAATAATCCAATATACCTCAGAATTCAGGTTTGGGGATAACCTTAAAAAAGGTGATGAAGTTGTTTATGAAGTCAATGATGAGACACAAAGTGAAGAATATGCAGATCATACTTTGCGAGTGATTGATAGAAATAACAACACCACAACAGTTCTTGAATTATTCGAGGGTAATGAACTATTCGTGGAATTTTTTAACAAAACAAAGGAAGTCGTAAGAATATGGGGAAAAGATATTGTCGGGGGAGACCATGAACTGACTTTGCTTTCGCAACAAGAAGTTGAAGAGGTTGTTGGGAAAACCAATATAGATAAGAATCCGATGAAAGAATTATGTAAGTGGAAAGTGACGACCCCAAGAGAGAATTATAGTGTAAAAGACAAGCAAATACAGTGCAAGTTAATTGAACTGGACATTGATGAAACCCTACCTTCAAAGGTGCAAGATGGATTACGAGAAAACAGTTCAGAGATATCCGTACTGATGTCTAATGATGTACCAAAGATGCTGCCTCTTGTGCCAGTTGCTGTAGCTTGTACAGGAAAAAAGGAATTTCTGATGGATAATGCCGGATTTGTGAGAAATAATAATTTAAGGCTAAAAAGCTACAGAAAAGGAGATTAATATGAGTTTTACAAACTTGCTATACATTATCTTGTTATTAGCTGTTATTTTTCTGTTATCCTGCAATCCGGTAATACCGCCAGAGACAACCTCTGAAGAATGGATTGCTATGATTGATGTGGATGGCAATAATCTGCAGTTTATCTGCAAAAGTTTCACAACCCCATATTTTGTTCCAGATCCTGATAATACTGGACAGGAGCTTATTATGTTGGACGGGGGTCGCATTGACTTGATGAATCAGGACGGCTCTAATCAAAGAACTATTATCGACTCAGTTGGCGGAATTTACCGTTTTTCAGAAGACCGATCAAAAATGCTCCTGGTTAACGATGGAGAGATTTACATAGCAAATACTGATGGATCAGGATTGGAAAATCTTACTAATACTCCCGATATTATTGAAAGAGAACCTTCATTTTCTCTCAATGAGGAAAATGTGTTGTATCACTTTATTGATACACAAGATTCAATAATTGTGCTAGCATGTATGGACTTATCTACAAAAACAACATATCATCTCTATGAAGAAGAATTCACTTATTTAAGTTATTTTATTTCTCCAGTGTATGCAACTGATGATACAGTTATTTTTGGTCAGAGTTACTCTAATTTAGACACGCTTAATACAGAAGGATTGTTTTTATACGATGGAGAAATTAAAATCTTAATCGATCCGGGATACATCAATGCAAAAATTTCTTACAATAGAAATAACAATCTGCTCGCTTACAAAAATTCAACTTCCCTGAAATTATATCATACAGAAACCGGAGTGATTGAAGTTATTGAGGGAAACTATGGATATAATGTATCTGCTTATTTCAATCGAGACGGCAGTTTAATGTCATTTACCAGTTTTGTTATTGATACAACAACTCTTGAGGGTTATAATATATTGCGAAATTATGAAGATGCTGCCTCAAATAATTATAATCCGATTGATTTCAATGTAGTATCAACCAAAGTAATTATGAATCTTTATAGAGTATTTCCAAATAGTAATGAGGTAGGAAGATTATGAAAAGGTATTACTTTTGCTTAGCTATATTTATATTGTCCCTTATGGTATATGGTTTTAATACAGAATACGAAGTAGTGGATCCGATAAGCGATGAATGGCAGATTGCAGGATATCCTGGACAAGTTTTACCGGATGCAGAACCAGCAAATACATTTTATGCAGGAACTTCAGATAACATTCAGGATGTAATTGATTATGCAAGGATTCATTCTGGACAAAATGGCAACTGCATTGTCAGAGTTGAACTAGAACCTGGTGAATACGAGATTAACTCTCATCTTACCATGTATTCTAATATAATTCTCAGCGGGAATCACATGTTCAGGCGTGATGTGGATCGCACTGAAAGAACGATATTAAAGTTCGACATTACGGAAGTAGGGCCACCACCAGATTATGAACCACATAACACTTTTAACTGCATACATGTTAAAACTTATGAAGTGAATATATATAATGAGCCGATCAAAATCTACAATGTTGGCATCGAAGATCTACTCATAGAAAGAATTGATGAGGGATCGTCGAATCATAACGAAAAGAGTTATGAAGGTAACAACATCGAATTTGATTATGCTGAAAACTGCTGGGTATATGGAGTGGAAAGCATTAATCCAATCAAACATCATATTCACATCGGAGAATCGAATAATATATCTGTGAAGGGATGCTATCTTCATGGAGCTCAGTTCCACGGAGAAGGTGGATATGGATATGGCGTTATAGCAGAATATGGTTCTACTCATTGTTTAGTAGAAAATAATATATTTAATGATTTAAGGCATGCGATGTTAGTTCAGAATGATGCTCATTGGAATGTTTTTGGTTATAATTATGTGTCAAAAGCAAACCAGAGCACACTTGATAATCTGGAATTCGATGATTGTCCACCCTGGCTTGAGGATTTCTTAGGTTGGTTAGCCGGTACCTGTATTCCAGGGGATTTTGTTGCTGATATATGTTGCCATGGAGAATCAAGTTATGAAGCTAGTCTTCCAGCAGGAGATGGTTATCGCGGACCCTATGAGAATCTTTTTGAAGGGAATATATGCAATACAATGTGGGTAGATTCTTTTCACGGAAAAAATAAGAAATTCAATACTTTTTTTAGAAACAGGGCTGGCAAATATGGATTTTCAGTATTTGATAAGCTTCACGATGCTTTATCTGACCGATATTATACTAGAAGACAAACAGAGCAGATAGCAATCGATAACTATATGAGGAGTGTACTTCACTGGACAGATACCTGGGAAGTAATGGCAACGGGATATACAGTAGGGATGATAGCTCCATTCTTAAGCCCCTTCAGTCCAACAGGTTTATATTTACTCATTGTATTTTTAGAAGAGTATGCTGATTTTACGCGAGGTAGATGGGTAGATGTGAAACCCTTTGAGAAAAATTCCATCCACAGGCGGAAAAATTTCTGGGGACAGTATTATACACGAACCTGGACTGACAATGAATATGGAACTGAAGAAAAAGCCTGGGATGACAACACATACTATTTATCAAATCAGGCACAACCTGATTTCTGGTATGATGATATTAATCTACCCTGGCCTTATCATCCAAAAAATTCGAGTAATAGTCCAGCAGACAGGAGATATTCTCTGATGGAAAAGAAAACAGTATCCAGATATAATTATCCTGGTTTGCAAACATATTGGATACTCGATGGGGGTGATGGGAATGTAGATATTTCTAATGAGAGTATTCCAAGTGACTTATTTGAAGATGGTAATATTGTTATAGGGGAAAATGTGACATTGATAATCGATCCGTCAAATACAAATGATGGCATTGAGTTATTGTTTGATCCTGACCAGTATTTCAAGGTTCGTGGTAGTCTCATTATATTAGGTACTGAAGAAAAACCAGTGATGTTAACTTCAGAGATATGGGCCCCTGAAGATGATGAAATGTGGGGTGGTCTCACTTTCGGTTCTGCTCAGCCGGAAAATGGTAACTTAGGTGATTCAGAATTAAATTATACAACTATTAGAAGTGCAATAAAGAAGAATAATGGAAATGGTGGTGGTGTAAGAATCAATAATCGTAGTGATCTTTACTTAGATAGATATTGTGAAGTAATTTTTAATCATTGCTCATTTATTGATTGTAAAGCGGAGGGCAGTGGAGGAGCAGTAAAAATAGATGTTCCAAGCGATAACTGTGATCGTGATCTGTTAAGAGTTGAGTTTAATGAATGTGTTTTTCTTTGCAATAGAGCTGATTATGGTGGAGCAGTGTTTTCTAGTGTCTTGTCAAGGCACAATTGACGGATATAATCTCTTCAACTTGATTCTGGAGTCCGCTGTTGTGAAATGCCAATTTATATAACACTTTTTATCATTCCTTGATTTTACCCAAGCTATTACTTCACTAC
>JAIPGP010000091.1 GCA_021735645.1 Candidatus Cloacimonadota bacterium | reverse complement strand
TATTAGTAGTGAAGTAATAGCTTGGGTAAAATCAAGGAATGATAAAAAGTGTTATATAAATTGGCATTTCACAACAGCGGACTCCAGAATCAAGTTGAAGAGATTATATCCGTCAATTGTGCCTTGACAAGACACTAGCTCCCCCTCGCATCTTCACATTTTCTCATTTTCGCACCTTTTTATCCCTTACTTCTTACAGGTTATTTCTTTTTTTATCACTTACTATATACATGATACTATGCATATTATCCTTGACATTATACAGTTTAAATCATTATTGGCTCTGCTGAATATATAGGAGAGCAATATGTTTAAAAGAAATATGCTGATAAGACTCCGTGAATGGAAGTCGCGTGAAACGAGGAAACCACTTATCATCAGAGGTGCACGTCAAACCGGGAAAACAACTGCAATAAAGATGTTTGGCAGTGAATATAGCCAATTTCTCTACTTCAATCTCGATGACGAGAGTGATCTAGATCATTTCTCACAGGAGTTTTCAATTGATCAGCTCATTGACAGTCTATTTCTGGTCAGGAAACAGAGGAAACTGTTTTCTGAAACTCTGCTCTTTATTGATGAAATTCAGAATTCAGCTTATGCAGTGAAGATGCTGAGATATTTCTATGAAAAATATCCAGCTTTAAACGTGATCGCAGCCGGTTCAATGCTGGAAATGATGACGGGCAGTGGTCAAATTAGTTTTCCTGTTGGCAGAGTGGAATATCTCTATCTCCATCCTTTAACTTTTGGAGAATACCTGGGTGCTGCTGGAGAATCTGAATTATTGGAAATTTATCATTCGGGTCAAATACCGGAATATGCTCACAACCAGTTTCTTGATCTTTATCATGAATACGCATTAATTGGGGGTATGCCGGAAGTAGTAAATAACTGGGTACAAAACCATGATGTAGTTGCTCTGAATCCGATTTATGGAAGTCTGGTTTCATCTTATAGAGATGATATTGAGAAATACGCCATGAATGGAACAAAACATGAACATTTACGACATGTTTTTGACACGGTGCCTTATTCTACAGGAAAAAGGATCAGTTTTGCCAGATTTGGAAATTCAAATTATCGAACAGAAACAATGCAAGCTGCACTGAAAGTTCTGGAAAGAGCAATGTTGATCAATATCGTCTATCCCACAATTTCAAAAGAACTGCCAATACTACCAGACTTGCGTAAATCGCCTAAAATATATTATCTTGATAGTGGATTACAAAATTATATTCTTAATATCCAGAATAATCTGATCGGGATTAAAGACCTTAGTAAGATTTACCAGGGCAGATTTATAGAGCAGCAGGCAGGAATGGATTTTCGTAATTGTAATCTTCTGGCAAATACGGTCCCTCCTTTTTGGGTAAGGCAAAAAAGGCAGTCACAGGCAGAGGTTGACTTTATCTTGCAGCTTAAGGGAATAATAATCCCTGTTGAAGTAAAATCGGGTGCATCCGGCAGATTAAGATCGCTGAATTCCTTTATGGACAGGTCAGAAAATTACTATGCAGTCAAGATAAGCTCTGAGTATTTCTATGAAACGGATGGGATGTGTCTTTCTGGAAAAACTTATTCTATCAAAAATATACCTTATTATCTTATCGAAAAACTTAATGATTATTTGCCAGAAGATGACAATTGTTACATTGAATTCTAAATCTTTGGAGTACATTAACCGTGTTAATGTGTCGAGCCGACAGGCGAGAAAGGCTGGGTAGAAGAATTTAGTTTTCAGGTGTCAGGTATGAGATATCAACTGGGTAACATGTTTGGGATTTGGCTGCTGAAGTTAGTTTTTGAGTGGCGGATTTATGCGGCTGACACCGCACACATTAACACGGTTAATGTACTCCAAATCGTCAGTCGAAATCAGGATTTACAGGATTAAAGGATTAACCAGATTAAATCCCTTCTGACCACCTTCCATAATTTTTAATTATAAGATTTCAATTACTTACTCTCCGTGTTCTCCGTGCTCTCTGTGGTGAAAAATCTTCTCCCTTATTCACATTTCCTCAATTTTTCTTAATCTTTCAATAATTTGCTCTCCATCATATTCTAACTTAGAAAACGCAAACCATTTCTTGCCCAAATCCTTTAATGATGCTCCCATATGATAAATTACCTTATCATCTATAACAATGAATCTATCATGGGCATTAGAAAGCCTATATATTATTACTTCTGGGTATTGAGCATTATGTCTGGTTACTTCTTCCTTCATCTGCTTACTTATTTTATTACTATATATTCTAACTTCTACCTTTTCATTCCTCTTTAAAAGCAGCGTGAGTATAGTATCATCAATATAACTATCAATAATTCTGATAAGTTGGTTAGCTGACCGGATTATTTCCGAAAGCAGTACATAAGCATCAAAAATCTGTCCATCAAAGAACAATCCTTGCTTTGGAAGGATTTCCTTTTTTTCTATGGCATCTAATATCTGATTAATTATATCATCGCTTTCTATCTGCCGCTTTTCCAGATAATCAAGTCTGTAAAAAATATTCGCATTAGCAGCCAAAAATCGTCTCATTGACACAAAAGCTTTTATCACTTGAATACTCATCTTGATAGCAGTTTCACTTTTCAATACCGATGCCAGCATGGCAACACCAGGTTCCGTAAACACATATGGTAAATATCTCCTACCTCCCTTCACGTTTGAGGTCACAAATTGTGACCTCAATAGCTCAAACTCAGCGAGTGTTATCTGAAACATGAATTCTTGAGGAAACCTGCTCAAATTCCTCTTAACTGCCTGGTTAAGCACCTTTGTTTCTGTACCATAAAATGAAGCCAAATCGCGATCCAATATTACCTGCAACCCCCTTAAAGTAATTATCTTACTTTGAATCTTTTCTTCTTTAACAATTTCAATCTCACCCATCTTTAATTCCTCGCAATTTCACATCTTCTCATTCTCACATTTTCTACCTTTTCTCTGTGCTCTCTGTGAACTCTGTGGTGAAAGTATTTTCCTTTCACATCGCTCCCTCTCTCCCTCATTCATCTCATTTTCGAGTCTTCTTTTCGTCGCTCAGTCATTCCCTCATTCCTATCCCCTTACTGTCTGAATCATTATTACCTTGAAGAGTCCTGAAAATATCCCAAATCCTGTTAATCCTGCTTTAGTTTGAACTGCAGGCTACGCGCAAACCCCAAGAGTTCATGGTGAAGTGAGGACTACAGCTCCGACGATCAGCAGACCGGCAGAAACTGGCATCGTTAGTCCAGCCACCTCCTCGAACCACACGATGATAGCCAATTTCAGGACCCAATGGATCAATCGCAGGACTGGTGGAGTAATAATCATTCGAATAGAAATCATTACACCATTCGGAAACGTTTCCACTCATATCATAAATACCAAGCTGATTAGGTTCTTTAATTCCTACTTCATGTGTCTGCGATCCTGAATTATCATTATACCAGGCATAATCATTCAGATTATCTGTTGTCCCACTGTATTTATAGTTATCAGTCCAGTTCACACCGCCTCTGGCGGCATATTCCCATTCCGCTTCAGTTGGTAATCTATAGCCATTTGCACTAAAATCACAACTATAATCTTCCAAATTATAGCAGGGAGTGAGACCTTTCCGCTCACTTAAAGCATTACAATACTCCACTGCATCATTCCAGCTTGCACGATACACTGGATAATCATCACCCACACCATAATCATGAGCTGGATTATTGCCCATTAATTCTTCATACTCATCCTGCGTTACTTCGTACTGCCCTATGAAGAAACTGCTAAGTGTAACGTCATGTACTGGTATTTCAGCTGAATCTCCCTCAGTGAAATGATCTCCCATCTCAAATGTGCCACCTTCAACAAATACCATATAATGCTCTATAAATTTCACTTCGTAAGATGCGTGTGATTCATATTCCTGATAAAATGCCTTTATTCGATAACTGTCATTATAATGGCAGTTTTCATCTTCCCATTCTCTTAATCCTGGAGAAATATTATCTTCATATAATTCCCAATTTCCATCCTCAGCTTTCTTCTCTATCCTGAATCCATCAATTAATTCAACTTCATAATCCCATTCCCAGGTAAGTTTGATTGGGCTACCATCTACTGACTCCAAATGTAAAACTGTTGAAAATGATTGAAAATATTCCATATCATAAGGATTATCCCTGGTAGGTGGTTCGCTGCACGATAAAAGCAATAAAACTAAAACAATTAAACAAAAATACTTCATAATATATTCCCCTCTTCAATCATAGTAACCATCTTTTAGTATAATTTCCAATAATTATATTCTGTCAAGAACAATAACCCATCAGCACCCAATAAATTATCTACCTTAAACTTAATTTCTACGTTGCCAATTCTTTCTCGCCTGTAGGCTCGACACATTATCACGGACGCTGATTACAGCTAATGTACTCCAAAGTTAATGTATCGAGCCGACAGGCGAGAAAGGTAGGGTAGAAGAATTTAGTTTTCAGGTGTCAGGTATGAGATATCAACTGGGCAATATGTTTGGGATTTGGCTGCTGAAGTTAGTTTTTGAGTGGCGGATTTATGCGGCTGACACCGCACACATTAACACGGTTAATGTACTCCAAATCGTCAGTTGAAATCACGAACCAATAATCTTCGCCTCTGCATCCCACCTGCGGGTACACCGGCGGTACACGGATGACTTAGCTGGGAATATATTCAAGAAAATCAGACCAGGGATGGTCTGGGTACGCAGAAAAACAATACTTTATCTTCATCTTCTTTTCGCGTCATTTAGCGGCTTTCGCGGTTAAATAATTCTTACATTACATTGATCTGTTTTCAGGTATCAGGTATGAGATATCAACTGGGTAATATGTTTGGGATTTGATGATGAAATTAGTTTTTGGGTGGCGGATTTATGCGGCTGACACCGCACACATTAACACGGTTAATGTACTCCAAATCGTCAGTTGAAATCCGTGGCTGAATAATCTTCACATTTTCTCTCAGTCATTCAGTCAATCCCTCTTTCCCTCTTTCCCTCAATCCCTCTTTCCCTCTTTCCCTCAATCCCTCTTTCCCTCAATCTTCGCCCTTTCGCCCCCTCGGCTCGACAGTGTGAAATATAGTGAAGATGAGCCAGATATGGGAGTAGCAGAGAGCCGTAAATATGTATCTGTGAAGAGAGAAATACTAATCCTGGAAAGCTATAGAGCAATATTTCTTGACTAACAGGAAAGTATGTAAATTTTGTTATACTTGTAAAAAAGCGAATGGAGGTATTGATGAATATAGTGATAATGGGCGTTCAGGGTAGCGGGAAAGGAACTCAGGCTAAGAAATTAGCAGAATTGAAAGGTTGGAAGCATATTAATATAGGCCAATTATTTCGGGCTGAAATGTCTGGCGGAACAGCCACAGGTAAAGAAGCAAAGCAGTATGTAACAAATGGCGAACTGGTTCCAGATGAGTTAACTTTTCGGATATTTGCCAATGCAGCTCCCTTTAATTCCAGCAACTTGATACTGGATGGTTTTCCGCGTTCAGTAGCACAGTCGAAGTATTTATTGGAGCATTATCAGATAGATAAGATTATCGTGCTTGATCTATCGGAAGCAGAAGCGGTGAAGCGGATATCAGCGCGGAGGAATTGCAGCAAATGTGGACGTGACTATAATACGCTGTATAAGAAACCGCAGAAGGAAGGGATTTGTGATGTTTGCGGAGGAGAACTGGTAACTCGCGAAGATGATAAACCCAAAGAAGTACAGCGTCGGATAGATATCTATATGGAGCAGGCAAGGAAGCTGCTTGATTTCTTTGAGGGAAAAGTGAAAATTGTCAGTATTGATGCTTCTCAGGGTATAGATGAAATCTTTAGTCTATTGGTTAAGGAAGTAGATAGTCTCCAGTAGATTCATAAATGAAAAACGAAAACGAAGTGCTGCACAGAAAGGTTGATTATCTGCTGAACCGGATACTCTATCTGCTGGCTTTTATCAATTTCTTCATCTTGTTTTTTTCAGTAGCATTATCCGCCAGTCTGCTCTATTATTATACAGCCTCTTGTGAGATAATTTTTGTGCTGTACCTGATCATCCATGAGAGCCGTTTTGAGTTTTCTATTCAAAGGTTTTTATTAAGATCACCGGATATTTTTATCTTGCTGGTGAGCATCTTTTTACATTTACCTTTAAGTTTATTCCTGTTTTATTTATTAGGCAGACAAATTCTGGTGAGTATCCGGAACCGGTCGCAAGGCTCTTTAAATGAGCAGAGCAATTCCATCATAGACCATATTTCAACCAACCCGCCGGTTTTTTTTATGATCAGCTTCATATTGACGATCAGCGTGGGGACAATGTTTCTGATGCTGCCGGCAGCAACGGCAGCCGGTACAGAAACGCCTTTTATCGATGCTCTATTCACTGCTACCTCCGCAACCTGCGTAACCGGTTTGATCGTGCAGGATACCGGGACATATTTCTCCTTGTTTGGTCAGCTGGTGATATTGGTACTTATCCAGATAGGAGCTTTAGGAATAATGACAATTTCCGGGGCATTCTTCTTAATGATCGGTCAGAAAATGAAGATGCGGAGTGAGAATCTGATCCAGAACATGGTAGGCGAATCCAATAAACTGGATATGATGAAACTGGTAAAAAATATTGTCTTGATCACTGTAGGAATAGAGTTTCTGGGTGCTATTTTGCTTTACTGGCGTTTCAGTCAGGATTTCGGGCAGAGTATTCACACGCTGTATATTGCTGTATTCCATTCCATTTCGGCGTTTTGTAATGCCGGATTCAGTATATTCAGTGACAATCTGATGCGGTGGTATGATGATTTTTCTATTTCCATGCTGATAGCGGTGCTGATCATTATTGGTGGTATAGGTTTTCCTGTCATCCAGGAAGTATTCCGGATAATCAAGCAGAAAAAGAGGATAGTACACCTGAGTCTTCATGCCAAGATCGTGATATTTACCACGATAGTTTTGCTGTTACTGGGCACTTTAATATTTTTTATCTCAGAATATAATAATATCATGAAGGATTATACTCTTCCCCAGCGGCTGTTAACTTCATTTTTTCAGTCCGTAACCACTAGAACAGCCGGTTTTAATACAATAGACAATGCAGCTTTGAGTGATTCATCAATATTAAGCTCAATCTGGCTGATGTTTGTAGGAGCATCTCCGGGTTCTACTGGTGGAGGATTGAAGACAACCGCCTTCTTTATATTATTTGCCACAGTGATTTCCATGTTCAAGGGCAGAAAGGATGTCACAGCATTTAACCGTAAGATAGCAGACATATATATGAAGCGGGTGATAGCACTTGTCACAGCCTCATTGAGCTTATTAATTATAATGATATTTTTTCTGATGCACTTTGAGTCAGCCCCATTTGCGGAAGTGATGTTTGAGGCATTTTCAGCCTTTGGAACAGTCGGTTTATCGATGGGAATAACGCCTCATTTAACGCATAGTGGCAAGATCATCATCATTCTATTAATGTATCTGGGACGAGTGGGACCTCTCACTTTAGGATTTGCCATATCCCAGAATGTGAAGAAGACGCAGTTTGATCTAATAGAAGAAAAGATCAATATAGGTTAAGGAAAACAGGGAGATATTATGGGAAAATTTGCCGTAATCGGCTTAGGAAAATTTGGCTACACAGTAGCTACTACTTTGCAGGAGAATAAGGCAGATGTGATAGCAATAGATTATGACCAGAATCTGATTGATAATATCGCTGGTAAGGTGACAACGCCAGTCCGCATGAACAGCACGAATGAAGAAGACCTCAAAAAGATAGGTATTCAGGATGTGGATGCTGCTATTCTGGCTATTGGTAACAATCTGGAAGTAAGCGTGCTCACTGCAGTGATCCTCAAAAAACTGGGAGTCGCCAAAATCTATGCCAAAGTAGATAGTAAAATACACGGACGAATACTGGAAATGCTGGGCATTCCCCATGAAAATATTATTTTCCCCGAAGAAGTTGTGGGCAAGCAACTGGCAAATTCTCTTATCTCCACATCGGTTAAACAATATGTGGACTTGATGGATGGATATGCCATGATAGACCTGGAAGCACCGGAAGAATGGTTTGGTAAAACTCTCCAGGAGCTGGCATTGCCCACCCAGAAGAAAGTGAATGTGATAACCATCAGATATATGGAATCCATTGTATCTGAGCAGGGTGATATCACTTTTCGGCAGCAGGTAAATGAGCTGCCGGGAGCTAATGATGTGATACATGAAGGTGATACCATCGTGCTTGTAGGTAACGAGAGTAAGATTGTAGATTTAGTTAATGAGTTTGGTAAACAGGGGAAAAAATGAAAAATAAAATAGTAAGCTGGTACCGGTTCCTGCTGATAATTTTGAGTGCGATAATGCTGGTAACGGTAATTGTTATTTTAAATTCACTTAGAACTGATGAGCCTCACCTGATCGAGTTGTTTCATGCTAATATCAGAAACACAATATATATTGGTTCTTTTCTGTTCTTTGTGATAGTGGCAACTGTCTATTTCTATCTACCAGTTCATTTAAAGCGTGCTTTGAGCCATATCTCTACGGTAGTGGATGATTTTAAAAAGTCAATTTATGATACTGATTATGGTCTGGAAGACAAGGAAAAAATTCTTGATAAAGAAGTATTTGCAGTTCTTAATCAGCTTATTGATACCCGGAAGGAAATCAAAAAAAACAGTATGGGCAGAAAAGCCAAAGTGTATGAACATTACAGCCGCATCACGGTATTAATGCGATTAGTAACTGAAGGAGTGCTAATAGCAGACATAAAAGGTAATATTATCTTTATTAATGATACATTGATGGAAACATTTCAGCAACTAAAGCCGGAAACTAATATTCTCACTACCTCATATCCACTTGAGATAGAGAATAATATTAAGAAAATTGTTATGGAAAGTCTCAAGCAGAAGAAACGGATGGAACCATACCAGTGTTTTATCCCAAACCTGAAAAGACATATCAATATTGATAGTGCTCTGGTGCGGAATGAAGATGGAGCAGTAACCGGTATTGTGCTGGTAATACAGAATCTGGATAAAAGGAAAACGGAACGTAAACCGGAAAAAGAACCCGAACGGAATGAAGGATGATGCGGATAAAATGCGAACTCAGCCAGCCTGAGAGAATAGACCGCTATTTAAGCAATCAGCAGATCACAGGTTTGCATTCCCGAACCAGGATAGAAAAGCTCTTTGAAGAAAAGATGATCACGGTAAACGGGATTATAGTAAAAAAAAGCTTTCAGATTCAGAATAATGATATAATAGAATTTGATCTTCCGGAAGAAGAAGTGGTGAGCACTGTGGAAGCCGAAAATATTCCTCTGGATGTGATCTACGAAGATGAATATCTGGCTGTAGTGAATAAACCTGCTGGTCTGGTAGTTCATCCCGGAGCAGGAATTCGTAATGGCACACTGGCAAATGCTCTGGTGCACAAATATGGAACACAGCTTTCTTCTTCGGGTGAGAACCAGCGACCGGGGATTGTCCACCGTCTGGATAAAGATACCAGCGGTTTACTGCTGATAGCTCGAGATGACAAAACGCATTACCTCTTGAGCCAGCAGTTTCAAAACCGGCAGGTAAGCAAGAAATATCTGGCAATCACGACCGGTTTTCCGGCAGAGCCTCAAGGCGAAGTGAAAACTCTGGTGAACCGTAATCCGCAGAACCGCAAGAAGATGGCAGTGACACCTGAAGGCAGAATGGCTCACAGCTTGTATAAAGTCCTGGAATATTATGAATATTTTGCGCTGATGGAAATCGACCTGAAAACCGGCAGAACACATCAGATTCGCGTGCATCTGGAGCATATAAATTGCCCGGTTCTAGGTGATACATTATATAATAATCAGAAGCGGACAATGAATTCAGTGCCCATAGAATATCGTAAGAGAATAAAATTTTTATTGACCACACATCTGCGGCGACAGGCACTGCATGCCTGGAAGCTGGGATTTGTGCATCCTGTAAGTGGCTTACGGCTTGATTTTGAGGTAGATATGCCGGTAGATATGCAAAAAGCCATCGCTTATATTAAGCAGATATTTGTCGTTTGAGCTAACAGAGGAGCCAGAATGAATTGCCCTGAAAAAGAAAATAATTTACAGAATTGCAACTGTTCGTATCCGTGTGCCAAAAAGGGGAACTGTTGTCAGTGCCTGCTCTATCATCGTAAGATGAGGCAGTTGCCAGCCTGCTTTTTCCCGGCAGATGAAGAAAAGACCTATGATAGGTCTTACGAGAATTTTGTGCGTTTAGTGCAGGCGGGTAAGATCTAAAATAGAAAGAGGTAATAATGAGTTATAAATTCGCTACGGTGGAAGAAGCCGTAGATGCCATAAAAAATGGGAATATGATCATTGTTGTAGATGATGAGAACCGCGAGAATGAAGGTGATCTAATCACAGCGGCTCAATTGATCACTCCTGAAAAAGTTAATTTCATGATTTCCGAAGCCAAAGGCTTGCTCTGCGTTCCTATGACTGCAAGGCGGCTGAATGAATTGAAGCTGCCCCTGATGACTGAAAACAACCAGGACAGGCATAGCACAAAGTTCACGCTTTCGGTGGACCATGCCGGCAGCCGGACAGGTATTTCTGCCCATGAACGCGCTAAAACTATAATGATGCTGGCAAAACCTCATTCTCAGGCAGATGAATTCGTGCGTCCCGGACATATATTTCCCCTGGCATCAGAATTAGGCGGCGTTCTCAAACGGGCAGGTCACACAGAAGCTGCTATTGATTTACTGCAATTAGCCGGACTGGAACCTGCAGGTGCTATCTGCGAAATTATAAAACCTGATGGCAGCATGGCAAGATTACCTGATCTGGAGGCATTTGCTGAGAAACATAACCTGAAACTGATCACGATCCAGTCACTTATCAAATATAGAAGACACCGTGAGAAGCTGGTGGAAGTATTCTCAGAAGCAAAATTGCCGACTTTTTATGGTGACTTTAAGATAATTACCTATAAATGTAAAATCTCCGAAGAGTATCATGTAGCTTTGATCAAAGGCGAAGTTCGAGGTAAACAGGATGTGCTGGTGAGAGTTCATTCGGAATGTTTAACTGGTGATGCTTTGTTTTCTTCCCGCTGTGATTGTGGTGAGCAGCTTGAGCAATCCTTCAAAATAATTTCCGAAGCCGGGCAGGGAGTGATCCTTTATATGAAGCAGGAAGGCAGAGGTATAGGTCTTTTACATAAAATAAAAGCTTATCAGCTGCAGGATGAAGGGCAGGACACCGTAGAAGCCAATATTTCTCTGGGTTTTAAAGAAGATTTAAGAGATTATGGGATTGGGGCACAAATTCTGCGTGACCTGGGACTTACTACCATTAGATTATTGACCAATAATCCCAAAAAAATAGTAGCTCTGGAAGGTTATGGTCTAAGTATTGCTGGCAGGGTAGCCCTAGAAATCCCGCCACAGAAGGATAATCGGTTTTATTTAAAAACCAAAAAAGAGAAGATGGGACATCTTCTGGATAAGGTTTAAATAATGCTTTTTTTGAAGTCTTTGCTTTTTTTACCGGCTAATATGCTGGTGGCATTTCTGCTGGTATTTGCCATTAGAGCATTCTTCTTTTATCCCCGCCGGGAAATAAAAATCAAAAACAGGAAGATTCCGTTCACTCCCGGTATTGTACCCCGCTATCACATGAAAATAATTGCTAAGATCAATGATCTGGTATATGGTTATCTGCATGATTGTGAAACGCAGGGAGAGGCCAACCGCGTGGATAACTGGGAAGAGCAGGTATATCAAAAATGCCTTACCTGGCTGGAAAAACGACTCGTTATCAAGATTATCCCACAAAAGATATTGACTGCTGTCCGCATGTTTCTGGCTGGAATTGGCAGAGAATTTGCCCGTCAATTCCTGCGTACCTTTATCCCCTACCTGCTCAGGCATTATAACCTGATCCATTATGTAGATGTCTTTAATGAAAAATTCACACTTGAATTCCTGCAGGGTTATTATGATCGCTATATTTATAAATATTCTCTATATATGATGCTGGCTATAGGCTTTATAATCGGCATTGTAAATCAAATCATCTATCTTATAATTGGAGGATAAATGTCCCGTAAAACATTTTTTATTGGCTTAATATTAGTGTTTTTTTGCCTTTTAATGGCAGAGGAAACTATCTCCCTGGAATTCCTCGTGCAAAAAGCGTTGGACAAATCGCTCAGTATTGAAGCTGAACTTCTACAATACAAAAATCAGGCATCATCCTATAAACAGAGCCTTTATAGCTGGCTGCCACGAGCAAACGTGAATATCTCCAAAAGCTGGCAGAATTCAGAATGGCAGAACGCCTCGGGCGGCTTTGCTGCTAATTGGAGCATATCTTCCAATGACGGGCGATATTTTGATATGCGACGCCAGATGATAGAGATGATGAACAGCAATCTATCACTGGAGGATGTCAAAAAGAATATCGCATTTAATGTCCTTTCCCGCTTTATTGATGTGCTTAACGCTGCTGATATGGTAGAGCTTCAGCAGGAAGTGCTCGCTGTGGAGGAAAAAAAATACCTGCGGATTAAAACTCAGCAGGAACTTGGAGAAATAAACCGCCTTGATCTGGAACAGGCCCAGATTGATAAAATCCAGGCTGAAATCAGCCTCAACGATCTGATGCTGTCTGTTGAGAATAAAAGAGCAGAACTATTCTATTATTGCGGCAGCGAAGATCAGAATATATCTTTGCAGCAAATTGATGTCCAGATCAATGCTCAACCTGCTGAATACCAGCCAAACCTGCAATATCAGATCATGCAGAAATCTATGACTTCCACTAAACTGATGCAGGATCAGTCATTTCTGGAGCTGCTTCCCACCCTGTCACTTAACTGGAATTATTCCCGTAATTCTATGGATGGGCTTTCGGAATTTGACCTCTATTCCGAGAATGCAGAAGTTTCATTGATGCTGTCATATCCTATCTTTGATATTTTTAATAACTATCAGAGCCTGCAGATTGCCAGAAGACAATTCCAATTCTACCAAAGGCAGCTCATCGATCAGCAACTTAATGATCAAAAAGAGCTTAACAGCTTGAATAAGTCGCTGGACTCCCAGAACCGCAACCTGCAATTGTACAATTTGAAAGCCGAACTGGCTGAGAAAATCCTGCAACGTGCCCAGGTGGAATATGACCAGGGTACGATTAGTATTCTCGACTTTAATGAATATCAGAACCGGTTATATTCTGCCCGTAAAAATCAGATACTGGAACATTATCGGCTCCTGGAAACCCAGGAAAAGATCAATCTTCTGCTTTCAAATGATATCATGGGCAAATGGTAAATTATCAATAAGGGAGTAAATATGCGAAAATTAGAAGTTATAATCATCCTGATAGTTGTTTTTGGCAGCTTGATCGTACTCGGACTCAGAAATTCAGAACAAAAGTCACTACCCGAATTAAAAGCTGATACTGTTTCTGGTGGTGCAATAGAGAATAAAGCCAGTGCTGACCAGATTTCTGATCTCAATCAAGAACTTTGTGAATCCCGCCACAATGCCATCACTACAGCTATTCAGATTGTCTCTCCTGCGGTAGTATCAGTGAATGTGATCAAAACAGAGATAGTAAACCGTTACATGAACCCTTTCGACAATCCTTTCTTTGGCTTCTTTAAAAATGTGCCCTATAAACGTGAAATCAAAGGTATTGGTTCTGGCGTGATCTTTAATAGCGATGGTTATATTATCACAAACGCTCACGTTGTGGAAGGTGCCACTCAGATCAAGATCATTTTATCTGATAACCGTCAGTTTGAAGGCGAATTGATCGGGGTAGATTCTGTGCATGATATCGCTATTGTAAAGATCAAAGACGGTTCTGATCTACCAATTGCCAGATTAGGCTCTTCCTGTGGTTTGATCATGGGCGAATGGGCAATTGCGGTGGGAAATCCCTATGGCTTCCTGCTCAAAGACAGCAAACCCAGCGTCTCTGTTGGCGTTATTTCCGCTTTAAACCGCGATTTCGCACCCAATGAAGACGGCAAGATATATAAGAAAATGATCCAGACTGACGCTGCGATCAACCCCGGGAATAGCGGAGGACCTCTGGTGAATGTGATGGGAGAAGTGATTGGAATTAATTCCTTTATCTTCTCAGAATCAGGGGGCAGTATTGGTATCGGTTTTGCCATTCCCATAGATAGTGTGAAGAAAATTGCTGATGAATTGATCAAGTATGGTAAAATGAGAGACATCTGGTATGGTTTCAAAGTTCAGGAAATTTCACCTGTGATCGCCTCATATCTGGGTCTGGATTCTACGGATGGTGTTCTGGTTGCACATCTTGATAATAACGGACCAGCTGAGAAAGCCGGTCTTAAAAAAGGCGACATTATCTCTAAGATCAATAAATATGAGATCAAAACAACTGAAGATGCCGAAATTGCCGTCACTGACGTCTCGGTCGGCGACAAAATGACAATAGAAGTTATAAGAGACAAAAAAACATTCAGCATTATTATTGATGCAGTAGAATACAAATAGGTGGAGAGAGCATGAAAAAATTCTGGTGGATTATTGTAATTATCATAATTGTAGCATTATATCTGGGTTTTGGCAGGAAAGCTAAGACAGACAAAGAAGGATTTACTCCCAAAATTAGTAAAACTGTCGTCGAAAAAGGCGAGATCACTATTAAATTAGAAGAAACCGGCGAAATTCAACCAGTACGTGACATTGAGCAGAAATCAAAGGTGAGCGGCAAAATCGTTAAACTGTACTTCGATGAAGGTGATTATATCAAAATCAACGATGTGATTGCAGACATTGAGCCGGATTATAATCAAACCTATGAAATTACCCAGAAAACACGTAACCTGAGAACATCTGAAATCAACCTGGCAAATGCTCAGCGTGACTGGAATAATAAAAAAGCTCTTTTCGATCAGCAATATATCTCAGATACCGAACTCGACAGTTATGCCGATGCCCTGGAAAAAGCCAGAATTGACTATGATACTAATCTACTCCAGTATGAGTCTATCAAGGAAATTGAGACCAAAGACAATGTATCCCAGGTGTTTGCCACTGCTTCCGGTACTGTGCTCAGAAAAGAAGTGGAAGAAGGCGAAATGGTGATTTCCAATACTGGAAATTATTCTGCGGGAACAGTGCTCTGCATACTGGCAGACCTGGGAGACATGATTGTCTCCTCGCATATCAATGAGGTGGATATTGGTAAAATTGCTGAAGGAATGGAGGTGAAGATCCAGGTGGATGCTTATCCTTATGAATCATATTCCGGCTCTATCACCAGCATAGCTCCCATGGCTCAGGTGATCAATAATGTGAAAGTATTCCCTGTTGAAATTGATATTGACAATGTTGATGAAAAACTGCGACCCGGTATGACTGCCAATATCACCATCATAGGCGAGAAACGTTCAGATATCCTCGTTGTTCCTATCAGAGCCATTTTCTCTGATCAGATGGGTAATGATATCATCTATAAAGTAAAAAATGATTCTATTGGCGGCAGTTCCCAGGTGAAAACCGGTATTAATGATTTCCAGACCGTGGAAATCATCAGCGGAGTTGCTGAAGGTGATACTATCTCACTTACCGAACCTGCCAGCACCGGGAAAAAACGCATGGAAATTATGTTCAATTAATCATAAAAGTTGATTATAGAATACCCCCAACATATGTCGGGGGTATTTTTATATTAGCTCAAATCAGCCTGATACCAAACCGCTATCAATATTATGAAAATAGTTGACATATTCTATCCGAAATATATAGTTGTCCTTGAGGTGAATATGAAAAGATTAAAAGTAAATAGTTATCTGACAAATGAAGATCTACAAAAAAGGATCAAGAAA
>JAIPGP010000090.1 GCA_021735645.1 Candidatus Cloacimonadota bacterium | reverse complement strand
GGTACCAGTTATTTTGAGTATGAATATGAAGTCTTAGTTGATCTGAGTGAAGATGAATATTATGGCATTGCGCCGGATATGGGAGCTTATGAATATGGATTCGTCAGTACTGACGAATTGAAAATTGAAAATGTAAAATGTAAAATCAGTAATTACCCCAATCCTTTCAATCCGGAAACAAATATTGTCTTTGAATTACCTTTTGGCAGTAATGTCTTAATTGAAATCTATAATATAAGGGGTCAGAAAGTAACAACTCTGGTCAATAGTCCTTTTAAGGCTGGCAGCCATAAAGTTACCTGGAATGCCATTGGTCAAAGTAGTGGAATCTATTTGCTGAGATTTAATACTGCTGAAACAAGTGAGACAAAGAAACTTATTTTGCTTAAATAGGAAATCGTTAGTCGTTAGTCGTGAGTCGTGAGTCGATGAGGAGCTTGACTGGTATTCTAAATACTACGTCCAATATAAAAATATAATGTAAGAATTTTTTCACCACAGAGGCACAGAGAACACAGAGGAATGTAATGTAAGAGAAGAGAAGAATTATTTATTTGTTTTTTGTCTTCAAGTTGCTCAGTCTTTTAGTCCTGTAGTCACTCAGTCCAGCAGTCATGTAGTCGTGCAGTCATGTAGTCGAGCAGTCATGTAGTCACCCCTTCTCCTCTTCTCCTCTTCATTCCCTCAATCCCTCAATCCCTCATTCACTCTTGAAGTCACACCTTCTAACCTTCTAACCTTCTAACCTTCCCTTCTCCGAATCCCGAGTTTCGAGTTCCGATTCACGACTCGCAATAGAAAGCTTGAGAAATTCTTGACAATGAAGTCAAACCATAAGTTTTGGATTATAAAATTAAATTTCGGAGGAAAAATGAAGAAAGTGTTCATAGTATGTTTTTTGATTGCATTAATGGTTTTATCAGCTCAGGATCAATCAGCCAGTTTTGGAATCTCAGCCAAAATTGAGGGTAATAACAGTGCTCAATGGGAAACTCAGGCAAAAAAAGATGCTATTCTGCAGAATCTGAAAGTCCTGGAAGAAAAATACGTCACTCAATTACCTAAAAAACAATATCTGGAAGCAAGTATGCTGATAGAAGAAATTCGCGAAATTCTGCTCGGTAATACAGAAGCAAAAACTGAAGTGAATACCAAAGTGAATACAAGCACGGAATCAAGTCAAAGCGTGAATATAAATATGAATATCAGTGGCTTTGATAATCCTGCTGCTCCTCAGCCACAGGCTGTTCCGGTAGCTGATCCGGTAGCTGCTAAACCGGTAGTTGAAGCTGTTGAAGTGCCCAAGCCTATGAATAGTGCAGCTTTCAGTCAACTGGTCTCCAATATAGAAGATGAATCTTTTGCTGATGATCAATTACTTTATATCCGCACAGCAGCCCAGTCACATAATTTCAGTGTCAGTCAGATCACTCAGCTGATTGAATTATTCACATTTTCCGAAGACCAGATTTCCTGCCTGAGAATTACTTATCCCAAAGCAGTCGATAAAGAAAATGCGTTCACTATTATAAGTCATTTCACTTACGAAGATGATAAAAAAGCTGCCCAGTCAATAATAAGTCAATAAACTGCTGGAGATAAAATGCCAATAAATACAGCCTTTAAGCTGAAATACGATTCTATTACCTTGCCGGAAAATATTCTTGCCCTGAAAGCTCAGGCAATTGCTGCCCGTACTGCGATCCTCAAAATGACTTCCCTGGCAGGAAGCGGACATCCCGGTGGCTCGCTTTCCACTATTGACCTGCTGCTGTCACTTTATTCTGTAATCGAGCATGATCCCCGAAATCCTTCAAAACCTGACCGGGACAAGATAGTGATCTCGCACGGACACGTCTCCCCCGCCGCCTATACTGCTCTGAGCCTGAATGGCTATTTTGAGCTGAATCAAATGATCTCGGAATTCAGATTAGCCGGCAGTATCTATGAAGGTCACGTGGAACCTTGCGTTCCGGGAATAGAATGGGCAAGTGGTAATCTGGGACAGGGTCTTTCAGCCGGCTGCGGCTTTGCTCTTGCTAATAAAATAAAAGGTTATGATAACCATGTATATGTGCTAATGGGAGACGGAGAACAGCAAAAAGGTCAAATCAGTGAAGCACGCAGGTTTGCCAGTAAATTTCAGCTTAATAATCTAACAGCCTTTGTAGATTATAATAAACTGCAGATTTCCGGCACCTGTGACAGCGTGATGCCTCAGGATATCAAGGCAGAATTTCTGGCTGATAAATGGCAGGTTTTGGAAATTGACGGTCATGATCTTCTGCAAATACTTGCGGCTATCAAAAGCTCCAGAAATAATGCTGTTCCTACTTTGATACTGGCTCACACAGTTATGGGCAAAGGCATCAGTTTCATGGAAAATGATGAAAAATGGCACGGACAGACTTTGCCTTATAAAGCTGAAAACGGCTGTGACCTGGTGTCTGCACTGGCTGAGCTTAACCAGCCGGATGATTTCCTGCACCTGCAGGAATTAAGAGCAAAATTCACTTCCGGGAAATGTTCTCTGCCCCATACCACTAATCCTGACCTGCCTGTAATTTCTGGCAAACACATTAATTATGAACAGAAAACCGATAACCGCAGTGCCTGGGGTAATGCCCTGGTAGATATTGCTGAGCATAATAATACCGGTGAATTTCTGCCTTTAGCAGTTTTTGACTGTGATCTGGCAGGCAGCGTGAAAACGGCTGGCTTCCGGGAAAAATACCCGCAAAACTTCTTCCAGAGCGGCATTATGGAACATCACACAGTCACCTGTGCCGGAGCATTTTCCCAAGCCGGATTCCAGACTTTCTTCAGTGATTTCGGCGTCTTTGGTATTGATGAAACCTATAACCAGCAAAGACTTAATGACATCAATGACACAAACCTGAAAATCATTCTCACTCACGTAGGAATAGATGTGGGCGAAGATGGTAAAACGCACCAGTGCGTTGATTATCTGGGACAGGTACGTAATATGTTCAATTTCAAATGCCTGATCCCGGCAGACCCTAATCAGACTGATCATATCATACGCTGGCTGGCTGCCAAAAACGGTAATTATCTGGTGCCTATGGGCAGATCAAAGCTCGATATTATCCGCACACCGGAAGGTGATATTTTCTATGGTGATGACTATGTATTTGAATATGGTAAAGCAGACCTGCTGCGGGATGGTGATACTGCTGCCCTGTTTGTGATGGGTACACTCACGAATAAGGCTTTGAAAATAGCCGGATTATTGAAACAGCAGAATATAAATCTTCAGGTCTGGAATGTATCTACACCCCAGCAAATTAACCCTGAGGTTGTCAAACAGGCGGCTGCCACAGGTTATATATTCACTTATGAAGACCATAATGTGCACACAGGACTGGCAAGCTGTCTGCAGGCAGAACTGGTCAACCTGCAATTAGCCGTAAAATTTAAAGCCTTTGGTGTCCAGAATTATCCGGTATCCGGTAATAGTGACGCTGTTTATCAATACTGCTGGCTCGACCCTGAAACCGTTTCTTCTGAAATAATAGATATTATTAAAGGATAGCTGCATTATGCTGGTTATTAAATCTCCCTCGAATGATCCTTATTTTAATATCGCTTCCGAGGAATACATCCTGGATAATTTTCAGGAAGATGTTTTCCTGCTCTATATTAATAATCCCTCGATTATCGTTGGTAAATATCAAAATACCCTCGCTCAGTTGAATGTGGATTATATCAATGAAAACCAGATTAAAGTGGTTCGCAGATTAACGGGTGGAGGTGCCGTATTTCACGATCTGGGCAATATTAATTTTGCTTTTATATGTCATAAAAAAAATGATGATGAACCGGGATTTGAACGCTATACAGTGCCTATCATCAAATACCTTAATTTGCTGGGAGTGAATGCCGAACTCAAAGGCAGAAATGATCTGGTTATCGATGATAAAAAGTTCAGTGGTAATGCCAGATTAAGTACTAATGATAAAGTGCTGCAACATGGCACCCTGCTTTTTTCAGCTAAGATAAATGACCTCTCAATGGCTCTTAAAGCCGATCCACTCAAATTCAAAGATAAAGCTGTGCAATCCATCAGAAGCAGAGTTACAAATATCTCCGAACACCTCGCAAGCCCTCTATCCTGCCAGGATTTTGAAAACGGGCTTATAGAATTTATCACTTCCTCATACCAGCAGGCAAAACTTTATATTTTCAATCAATACGATACTGACGCCATCAATACTCTGGCTGCTGAAAAATATTCTTCCTGGAACTGGAATTTCGGTACTTCTCCTGAGTATAATTTCGATAAATCCATTAAAACCAAAGGCGGTATTCTGGAAATAAGACTCAATGTCCAGAATGGAATTATCAAAGAAATTAAATTGAATGGCGATTTCTTCACCAGATTACCGGTGGAACGGCTCATTAATGCTTTCAAAGGCTGCCGTCATCATACTGCTGCTGTCAAAGAGGTTATCCGAAGCTTCAAAGTGGAAGATTACCTCATTAATATCTCTGGAGATGACTTATTAAAAGCTTTCTTCTAATTATAATCATCAGCTCCGGCTTATTTGCTGCCGCTGCTGATACGCCGGTAATTGAACTCGCTCCTGCCCAGATAATGCTGTCATCTGGACATGAATACTACTTCTCATTCCCTATTGAACTGAATATTATTGACGACCTGCTCTACATTATTGATCAGAAAACCAATACAATCTTAGTGTTTGACTCTCATTCCTTCTCATTTATCCGTAAATTCGGGCAAACCGGTAGTGATCCAGGCTGCTTTGATAGACCACTTTCTATTAATAAAGATGGCTGGGGTAATCTGGCAGTTTCTGATTATAATAATGACCGCCTGCAGATCATCTCTCCTTATGGCGATTTTCTTCAGGAATTTGAGCTTATATATCCCTGGAAAACCGCTTTCTATGATCAGCAGCTCTATATTGATGTCCTCCCCGGCAGTGATCAGGCAGGTATTTATTCCTTTTCCGGTAATGATATATCACTTGAAGTTGACCTTGATAACTACTTTAATAAGAACAAGTTTGGTTCTATTCTCGATAAGTATTACACTTATTGCGTTACTGATTGGGGCTACTTGACCAGCCTCTCAGGAAGAGATGAGATAATATTCTTTAATAATAGCGGCAAACCCCTGAAAACCAAAGTTGATAAATTGCCCCTGATCTATGAAAATACTCTCTACGGCAAACCTCTTAACTATCAGGATGACTTTCTGGTATTAGCAACTTCTAATGATCATCAGATTGCTGATTCCACTCAGACGGTTATTTCTTACCAGACACTGATAGGTAAATATAATAAGAAAGGTAAATTGGAAAAGATTTATGAACTCCCGGATCATCTCTGGCTGACGGACTCCTGGGCTATTAATCAGGATGAAGCCTTTATTTACGATACCCGCGAACTAAGAATTTATAAATTTATTCTCGATTAATCGTCAATTATAACACTGCCCGGTAATACTCGCTTGGATTTCAGCATGTTTACTACTACTTTGTCTTTTAATTTCAAATATGCACCCTGCGAATTATTTGCTATTAAGAAATCCTGATTGCCATACTCAGTAAAATAGAACTTGGCATCCGGTGCCACATTATCAAATAACCTGCTATCTTCCACCGGCTCTATTTCTCTGCCTTTCACTTTGAAATTATAAAGCGTATAAAGGTCAGAATCCTTTTTCTGTCCACTGCACCCCTGACAAAAAACCAGATAAAAATTGGGGTCTGGCTCAAAACTTACATGCAACTCATCCTCATTAGCTTCTACAACAATGCCCGGAGTATCTGTATTAATGATCACAGTCTCCAGAATATGATTCCCTTCCTGTCGTAGATCATGCTCACGATTGATCTCTGATGACCAGTTCACAAACTCCCGCTTGATTATGATCTTTTCTGATACATAAAACTGCACTTTCTTTAGATCATCATCCAAAAGATCAATTCGCTCACGCATACTATGAGAAAATGTTACTGTACGTGCACAGCCTGCTAATATAAGCACCAGCAGTACCAAAACCGTCAATTTCAATCCTTTCTTCCCTGCCATAATTTTTCCTCTGACTCCAGTGAATTTATTCAATTTTTGAAAGCATATTTACTTTCATTTTTATTTTCTTTTAATGCATATTTTGCCCTCCAATTGTCAAGATATATTTGTTTATTCAATCCATATTCTCTTTTACAAGTTCAGATATCCCCCACCAAAAACCTCCCAAATAGTCCCAGAGTCCAGAAGTACAGAAGTCAAGAAGTCTCGTAGTCCAGCAGTCAAGTAGTCACCTATGAGAAAGTAAAATTATCTTTAAATTTGGAATGTGAGTTGCTTCCATTAGATTATAAGAAAGAAAAAGAATGAGGTGATAATGAAAAGAATAGCTGTGATATTGATTCTGCTGTTAAGTGGAGGGCTTCTATTGGGTGCTCTGCTATTTGATCAGCCGGTGCGAGTGACGCAGCCGGATGGCACTGTATTAGCACTATTAGCCAGCGGAGATGAATTTTATAATTATCTACATGATACTGAGGGTTATACTATCGTGCAGCATCCTGAGACAGGATATTATGTATATGCAGAAGAATCGAGGGGAGAGTTGACAGCAAGTGACAATATAGTTGGCGAAACCAATCCTGTTGAATTAGGGATCATGCCGCATCTGGGGATCAGCAAAGCAGAATATCAGGAGCGGCGACGCAGATTTGATGTACCGGAGCGTTATGAAAGCAGAGCACCTACTGAGGGTACTTTGAATAATATAGTGGTATATATCAGATTTGCTGATCAGAGTGAATTTCCGGAGCCTCGCAGTGAATTTGACCCTTTATTTAATGCCAATGACGGTGAGACGCCATCGATGTATTCATATTATAATGAAGTATCCTATGAAACACTCACTATCAGCAGTACACATTATCCGGTTGTGGAAATGACCAGTAATTTATCTTATCAGGCAGCGGAACCTCGGGGTTATTATTCACCTTATAATTATATCTCAAATCCGGAGGGTTATGACGGCTGGGAAGAACGCGCCTTTCGCGAACAGAACCTTCTGGCAGACGCTATCGAATACATAGCAGCAGAAGTGCCGACTGATCTTGATATCGATGGAGATGATGATGGACAGGTAGATAATGTATGTTTTATCATCAGGGGCGGCAATGATGCGTGGGCAGAATTATTATGGGCACATCGCTGGTCATTATATATGGCGGACGCCTATATAAATGGGTTACAGGTAATGGATTTCACATTTCAGCCACGTACTCAGGTGGAAGTGGGCACCCTTAATCATGAGATGTTCCACGCTCTTGGTGCACCAGACCTTTATCATTATAATAATAGTATATATGCTCCGGCAGCAATGTGGGACCTTATGGAAAGCGGAAATGGGCATATGACAGCCTATATGAAATATAAATATGGTCACTGGATTGACGAATTACCTTTGATTAGCGAATCTGGGACTTATACACTTTATCCGATGAGCGAAGGAACCGGAAACGTTTATCGCATAGCATCCAGCAACCAGATGGAATACTTTGTGCTGGAATACCGCAAGAGGATACCGGGAACTTATGAAATGAATCTGCCAGGTGAAGGCTTATTGATCTGGCGCGTTGATGCTTCTCTGGATGGACAGGGTAATGCTGATGGACCACCGGACGAATTGTATTTATATCGCCCGGGTGGTGATAATAACAGCAATGGTAATCCTGCCGGGGCAGCTTTTAATGCAGATTATGGTCAAACAGAATTCGGAGATGATACCAATCCTGCTGACTGGCTGCAGCACGGAGGCTATGGTGATATATTTATCCATCAGGTAGGTAGTGCCGGAGACAGCATCAGCTTTATCTATAACCCTGGAGAAGGATTTATCGCCGGTACACTATTCAGCGATCAGGAAAATGTAGATTATACAGAAGGTATAGTGAGCATAGGAGATGCTGAGATAATGCCGGGACCTGAAGGTGGCTTTTCCTATGTATATTATGAAGGCATTTATGAAGTAAGTGCCTGGCTGCCGGGACATGGCGTAGAAACTGCCACCGTAGAGATCATCAATGGAGATGTCAGCATAGTTGATTTTGAGCTGAGCTTTCTGAATGCACCTTATGGATTGGAAGTTACCATGGATGGAGCTCAAATGCATTTGGAGTGGGAATTTGATAGTACCGGAACCGAGAATTTTGAGGAATTTGCTATCTTCATAAGCCTGGGTAATAATGGTCATTTTCAGCAGATAAGTGTTACAGAGAATAATTTCTATGAAACGACTCTTTCCAATGCCTTTGATTATGGATTTTATGTGGTGGCACATTATACAAATGGAGATAGTGAGCCCTCTAATATAGTGGAAGTGAGTTTTACGGGTGAAACCGATGAAGAGATCATTATCCCGGTTGAGAGAATATTATATAATTACCCCAATCCCTTTAATCCCCAGACCACTATCTACTTCAATCTATCAGCAGCCAGTGAAGTGAAATTGAGCATCTATGATATCAGAGGACGATTAGTGAATACTCTGGTGCAAGGTCAACTGGACAAGGGAGAGCATACAGTGGAATGGCAGGGAAAAGATAGTGCAGGTAATAATGCCGGTTCTGGTGTGTATCTCTACCGGCTGGAGACAGCAGATGAAAGTAGTGTAACCCGGAAATTGATCTTACTTAAATAATTCCTCTAAGAACTGATATATGATGAAATATGGAAGAGGCAGACGATGTTCTGCCTCTTCCTTTTTTAGAGGAAAATATGGGGAATATAATATAAGAATTGACTGATTAGAGGAATTTTGGACAATTGCAAATATAAATAAAAGAGTAGGAAAAAACTGGATATGGTGCTAAAAAAGAGAAAGAGCAGAAAGATAAGTAAAAAGTCCGAGCAGAAGACCGCTAATTATTATATGAGGAGATATTTGTTTATCTTCTTATGTCTGATAGTTTTTGGAGCAGGATTAGGCTCTGGAATATTTTATTATTACAGCCATGAATTACCACCTCTTTCTGAACTGCATGAGTATGATATGAAAGTTGGCTCAGAGGTTTATGATAGAAATGACAAACTGATCCATACCTTTGCTTTTGAACAGCGTACTTTAACTAATATCACGGAACTGCCCGACCATGTGAAAGACATCCTGATATGTATAGAAGATAAGAATTTCCGCAATCACTGGGGTATGGATGTTTTGGGTTTTATCAGGTCCATGCTGATTAATATCAAAACCCGCAGTTTTTCTCAAGGTGCATCTACTATCACACAGCAATTAGCCAGAAATCTCTTTTTATCACTGGATAAAACCTTACCTCGCAAGATCAAAGAATTAATGCTGGCGGTGCTGATAGAGCGTAATTACTCCAAAGATGAGATCATGGAGATCTATCTGAATAAGATACCCTTTGGCACAGGTACTTATGGAATAGAAGCTGCCAGCCAGAAATTCTTTGGTAAAGCAGCCAAAGACCTCACCATTTCAGAAGCTTCCACCTTAATAGGCTTGATCCAATTGCCAAATGCCTATTCACCAAAGCATCATCCAAAACGGGCATTATGGCGTAAGAATCTGGTCTTGAACAGGTTGAAAAATGAAGGGGTGATCAATACCGTGGAGTATTATGAAGCAAGGGAAGATTCTATCCTGCTGGTTAAAACTGAGAACCTGGGTACTTCGCAGGATTATTTTATTGAGCACATCCGTCCCCTGCTGGAACGCGAATATGGCACGCATCGTTTATTTGGCGGAGGCTTGAAGATATATACTACATTAGATACTGATTTACAGGTATATGCCGATAGTATGCTGAACAAGGAACTGATCAAATTTGAGAATAAGAATAATTATGAAGTGAAATACACTGATCTGCCGGTAGATACGGTGAATATCGTAACAGATTACGTTCAGGGAGGAGTGTTTTCTATAGAACCTGAGACTGGTTATGTGCGGGTATTAGTGGGTGGCAGAAATTTTAATCATAGTAAATTGAACCGCATTATGCAGTCGCAAAGACAGCCCGGCTCTTCCTTCAAACCCATCATGTACACCACAGCCCTGGCGAAGGGATACACTCCTGCAACTGTGATTAAAGATGAGCCCATCTGTTTTATCGAAAGCGACACTTTATTCTGGCAGCCTCATAATTATTCCCGATTGACTTTTGGTTATTTAAGGATGAGGGATGCTCTACGGAAATCTCGTAATATCTGGGCTATTAAAATGCTTTATGACCTCACTCCGCAAGCTGTGAAAGAATATGCCCGACGTTTTGGACTCACAACTCCTATCTGGGCTGTATATTCCATGGCAATTGGCACAAACGTGGTATATCCCTATGAATTAATTAGTGCTTATACCACTTTTCCCAATAACGGTTATCGCGTTAATCCTGTATTCATCAGAAGAGTGGAAGACAATGAAGGAAACGTGATAAAATGCAATGTGCCGGATCGTATCAAAGTAGTGAACGAAGACGTCGCCTGGCTAATGACCAGTCTGATGCAAAGCGTTACCGAAGATGGAACCGGTGCAGGAATCCGCTGGCGGGGTTATAAATGGACTGCCGGTGCAAAGACAGGTACAACTGATGATTTCAAGGATGCCTGGTTCATTGGTTATAACCGTAAACTGGTAACAGGTATCTGGGTAGGTTTTGATAATAATGAGACCTTAGGGGAAAGCCAGAGTGGTGCCACGGCAGCTTTGCCTGCCTGGCCCTATATCATGAAAAAGGCTATTGAACTTGATTCTCCTCTTAATAATCAAGGTAAACCAATAATTGATGGCTCTTTATATGAATTTGACAAACCGGATAATATCGTAATGGAGACAATATCAAAAGAAACTGGTCTATTACCAGCGAATCCCTATGAAGAGACTATTGATGAATTCTTCATTGCCGGTACTGAACCTACAGTTCTTTCTGATTCCCTGAATTATAATTTCATGCCCACAATTTACCGGGAGCATTTGAAAGATTCACTGGTATTTGATTTAGGAGGCAGACCATATAATTATCCGGACAGCACGCGGTATCTGGTAAAAAGATTGAATCCCGCTTTGCGTGATTCACGTAATTACTGGCGTCCTCTGGCAATTCGGGCAGAATTTGATTCTCTAAAATATTATTTAAATGGCGAGGGTTATCTTACTCCGAACTGGGTAGATAGCCTGTTTATCATCCGCAACGTGATTGCCGGATTGGATAGTCTGGGTAATGTATTGGATGTGGCAGACAGCACAGCGGTGCGTTATGTCTATGGAGACAGCATCCGCTATCATTTCAAGCCGGTGGTTTTTGCCGAAAGCCAGATAGACAGTGTATTTTATTATCTGGGTGGAGTACCTCATCCCTGGCCCAGTGATCGGCTCTGGCAGCGGGAAACCCTGCCCAGACGTCCGGATTTACGGGGAGCTGTTGTCTATCGCGACCGCAAACAAGTAGAAATCCCTGATAGTTTGTTGTACTGGATGGAGCCGGATAGATGGCAGGCAGACAGTTTGAAAGTAGAGGATCGTAAAATAATGGACTTATGGCAGCCGGATCGGGAAGATTCTTATCAGGAGATTGAAGAATAAATGACATGGATTATCTTAATAACCATCGCAATCTGCGGAAGTCTGTTATACTATTATTATCTTGCTCTTAGCTGGGGAGGTTATGGCAGGAAGCGTATAGAGTTGATAGCAGGCAGAGAGTATGTCTCTGTGATAGTGGCAGCCAGGAATGAAGCAGAGAATATCAGAGAATTACTGGTACGCCTGGGCAATCAGAATTATCCGGCAGAATTTTTTGAAGTGATAATTGCCGACGATGGCTCAGAAGATGGCACTGGAGAAATTGCTGAAGAATATGCTGTTAACTGGGATAATCTGAAAGTACTGCATATCAGGCGGGAATCCGGTAATCAGGGTGGAAAAAAGAATGCTCTGCAGCAGGCAGTGGAATCAGCCAGCGGAGAATTGATCTTGATCACGGATGCAGATTGCCTGCCGGGAAGCAACTGGATAAGAACTATGGTATCCGGTTTTGATAACGATATTGATATGGTGGCTGGGCTTTCCCGCACAAAAACAGATACTAAATTGCAAGTTGGCAGCGTGCAGTGGTTTGAGCATTTTGATTTTATGGCTATGTTTGCTGTAACGGGCGGATTGATTTTAGGAGGGAAATATTTCTCCTGCTCTGCTCAGAATCTGGCATATCGAAAATCAAGCTGGGAGAAAGTGGGCGGTTACAGCAGGATAATGCACCTGGTTTCTGGAGATGATGTAAATCTGATGCAGTTATTCCGGCAGGCTGGAATGAAGATAACCTTTAGCCGTACGCCAGCCAGTTTTATGACTACATCTGCGGTTGGCAGTTGGCGGGAATTACTAAATCAGCGGTCAAGGTGGGCATCTAATACAGGCGTCCAGTTGAGTGCTAATCCTGAATTCTTTGCTTATCTGATGAGTGCATTAATAATCACCTATTTTCCCTGGATTGTTCTGGCATTCAATTTTCAGATCGGCTTTTGTTTGCTTTTCGTCCGTTTGGTGGTGGAAATGAAATTTGTGAAGACAGCTTTTGGGCATCTGCAGGCAGAAAAGAATCTTTGGCTGAGTTACCCGCTTTGGATGATCATGCAGCCCATATATATGCTCTTTGTAGCGGTAGGTGGTTTTTTTTCGCTGTATAGTTGGAAGAAATAAGGAGAAATCATGAAAAAAGTATTACTTTTAATGTTATTATTGCTCATAATGCAGGTTTTTGCCCAAAGTGAATTTGATGAATGGCTGAAAAACCAGAACCAGAATTTTAAAGACTGGAAGAGCCAGCAGGATAAAACATTTTCTGAATTCCTGGAAAAAGGCTGGGCTATGTATCACACTGAAGCAGCAGTTGAACGTGATTCAATACCCAAACCACAGGAAATACCCAACCCTGTCGGACAATCCTGCCCGGACCTGATTGTTGGTGATATCATCAGCGTAGAAATTGATGAAGAAGAGTTGAAACTGCCAGAAACATCAAATATTCTGGAAGATGTGCAGAGAGAGCAATTGATGTACGCTGTATCAAAAGGCTCTGAAACCTTGAGGCTATCATACTGGGGCCTCGTATTTAACTTGAATTATAACGCCAATATGAAGATTGCCAAAATTGAAAAATGTAATGCTGAGGAAATAGCCTCTTTCTGGGGCAGGATCAGTAATACTGATTATGAACTGATCCTGAAAGACCTGCAAAAAATGCGGGAAAAATTCAAACTGAATGACTGGGCTTTCTGCCAGTTGATTTACCAGACCGGAGCAGAAATATATGGCGAAATCAATATGTCTAATTTATTTACCTGGTTCATCTTAACTAAGAGTGGCTATGACTGCAAAGTTGGATATAATGCTGATGATATTTACCTGCTGCTGGCTACAAGAAACCGGATATTTGGTGAACCTCATCTGATGCTGGAAGACCGCGATTATTATTCCATTGACCTGAGCAATACAGCTATCAAACCACTGAATATCTATACTTACGATGGTAGTTACCCTGATGCTGATGACCTTATCGACCTCAATCTCACTACTTCACCATATCTGGAAGAAGTGGTAGTGGAACGACAATTGAGTTTCAGTTATAAAGACAGCACCTGGACAATTCCGATTCAGCAGAATAAAACGCTGATAGATTTTCTGGCAGATTATCCGGCAACTGACCTGACGGTGTATTTTGAAGCTGAGATTTCTCCTTTGCTGCGAAAATCCCTGATAAAAGGATTAACACCTATCCTAACTGAAAGAACTGAAGCTGAAGCCTTAAATATTCTATTGAGATTCGTGCAAACTGCTTTTAAATACCAGACAGATGATCAGCAGTTTGGTGAAGAAAATAGTCTGTTCCCGGATGAAACCATATATTATGACTACTGTGACTGCGAAGACAGATCAATATTGTTTTCCTATCTAGTGAAAGAATTTCTGGGACTGGAAGTAATCGGACTGGATTATCCCGGGCATATTGCCACAGCAGTTCAAATGAATTTTGATATCGAAGGTGATAAAATCACATATAATGGTTCGGATTATCTGGTCTGTGATCCTACTTATATTAATGCAGATATTGGGGTAGTGATGCCTCAATTTTTAAATGTTCAACCGGAAATTATTCAGTTCCGGTAACCAGGGAGGTTAGAATGAAGAGAGTAGTGTTTGATGATGAAAGTTACAGACATTTTTTCCCCTTAACCTATACTAGAGCAACAGCCGATTTGCGGGTAGGAATTCTTAAATTAAGACAGCGGATCAATCTATTTCTTAATAACGATGATAATTATTTAGTTGTGGCAGATTATCTGAATGATATCTACCGTGAAAGACACCCGGACTGGTTCATAAACCAACTGCCCGAGGATGAAGTGCTGCTGGTGAATTCATGCACAAAAATCACTAAGGAACTGGCAGAGAGAATTTTAGCTTTGCCACTGGATCACTACCTTTCCTGTAAAGGTTCTTTAGTAGCTGCTCGACTGGAAGTTGATGAACAGAGCCTGGCAGCCGAGCAAGTGGAATCTTTACTGATCGGGATGCGGGAAGAAGTGATAGAAGAACCTGTATTATGGGAATGGCTCTGGAACTTAATTGCCGAAAACGGAGACTATATTAAGCAGGACTTTGATGCTTTATTTTATGATAATGATAATAAATATGATATGGAAACCGGCGTTACAGTCCTGGACCCCTATAATGTCTGGATAGGCGAAGATGTAAAGATTAAACCCGGAGTAGTGATCGATGCCTCTTCAGGACCGGTTGTAATTGATGAAGGTGCCCTACTGATGCCGAATTGCGTTATTACGGGACCTGTGTATATCGGTAAGAAAAGCGTTATTAAGGCTGGAGCTACTATCTATGAAAATACTTCCATTGGTCCTGTATGTAAGATTGGCGGTGAAGTGGAAAGCTGCATTATTCAGGGCTATGTGAACAAACAGCATTCCGGATTTCTGGGACACAGTTATCTGGGAGAATGGATTAATCTGGGTGCCGGAACAAGTAATAGTGACTTGAAGAATAATTACAAGCCGATCAAAGTGCACAGTATTCATCATGAAGAAAAGATCGAGACTGGGATGCGTTTTATGGGCTGCCTGATTGGTGATCACTCCAAGATCGGCATAAACAGCACTATTAATTCCGGTTCCGTGATTGGCTTTGGCTGCAATATATATGGCGAAACTATGGTAAAAGATTTTATACCTAATCTCCGCTGGGGCGAATCTGGTAAACTATATGGCTATCAAAAAGATAAATTCTTTGAAACCGTGGCTATGGTGAAACAGCGAAGAGGTCTCAGTTTTAGTGAATCAGAAAAAGAACTTTACATGAAACTGGAACATCTGGAGTCTGACAATAAGAATAAAATAATATAACCTCTTGTAATCAAGAGAGTTATCGGAGAAATGAATGCAGGAGTTTGTAGAAATAATTTTCAGGTCTCAAAGGACTGGATATTTTGAAAATATGTATAACCTGGAATTAGAGCCTGATCAGCAGGTGATCTGCCGGGTAGAGCGTGGAGAAGATATCGGCAGAATAGTTAATTGTGCCTATTCTGGTATGGAGCTTCAGGAAAGAAGCAATAATAATGAGATTAATCCCATCATGCGAATTGCAACGGAAAAGGACATGGAGCAGATTCTGCATATTGAAGAGCGGGAAAAAGAAGCACATGCCAAATTCTTAAGGTTGATGACCAAGTATCCCTTTGAGATGAAGCTTCTGGATACAATCTATCAATTTGACGGTAATAAACTGACTTTCTTCTTTTCATCTGACGGACGCGTGGATTTCCGGGATTTTGTGCGGGAACTGGCAACAGAATTTCGCACCAGAATAGAATTACATCAAACTTCCGGCAGAGAAGATGCCAAGCGTTATGGCGGATTTGGTATGTGTGGCTGCCAGTATTGCTGTGTATCCTTTTTAAAGAAATTTAATCAGGTGAGCATCCAGATGGCAAAAGATCAGAATTTAATCGGTAAATTAAGCAAAATCTCCGGTCCCTGCG
>JAIPGP010000089.1 GCA_021735645.1 Candidatus Cloacimonadota bacterium | reverse complement strand
ATATTGCTTCTGAAATTCAAAGAAACTTATCGTTTCATAATGTTTCATTAATAGACCTCCATTGAATATTTGATAGCAAATTTCCACCGAGTAATCTTATTGTCAAGTTTTACGGAGACAGCCGGATAGTCATTTTATTATAAGACATTTAGTGAAAATAACACCTATTATTCATCAGGCAGTAGCGGAAGTTCTGCTACTACTGACGCCTTGCCTAAGCCTACCTCTGTGAGTTCTACCATGCTGAGTGACAGCAAGATCAAAGTAGAATGGACAGCAGATGGCACTTATGGAGATGTGATGGTGACAGCAAGGAAGGGCAGTGACTTAAGCAGTAATCCGATTAATGGAACGGAATACAGCGTTAGTAATGCAATAGGTGACGGCACAGTAATCTATACAGGCACTGGCAGCAGCTATACTTATAGCGATCTTGATGCAAATTCAACCTATTATTTTAGAGTATATACAGTAGAAAACACAGTAGATTATTATTCTGCTAATGATGGCACAACTTCCACGAATGCCACTACTCATGATGGCACTACATATCATAGTGTAGAATTTACAGGATCAGCAACAGATTTCAGTGCTGATGAAAATGTAGGTGGTGATTATTATCTCACCTGGGATCTCAACAATCTATATGCTGGTGTATTTAATGATATCGTACTTGGCTCCAATAAATTTGTAATCGCAATAGATAAAGATCCTGGAACAGCTAATGGTTATGCACCACCGGACTGGGGCAGTTATAATTTTGCTGCTAATAATGACGGCACTCACAATCTGGAATATATTTTTGCCATGGGTGCAAGTTTTACAAATCTCTATGAATACGATGATAATTTCGTGGAAGCAGCAGACAAAAGCGCTTATGAAAAATCTTCTGGAACTTATGCAGAAGTTGCAATACCATGGGCAGATCTGGGTGGACGTCCTGAATCGAGCTGGGAAATCATTATGTGGTTCAGTAATTCTACCAATTCCTGGATGGATAGTGCATGGCCCTCAAGTAATCCGACAGAGGGTACCTTTCCGCTGGAAGTTACCGAATTACATACCTTTTCCTCAGCAGGTGAAGGTATTAAACCAGATGAAACCGGTGGAGCTACACCTCTGCCAGTAACGTTAAGCAGTTTTAGTGCTGTTTATGATGGAGAGGTTCCGGTTTTGCAATGGGCAACTGCAAGTGAGATAAATAATGCAGGCTGGAATGTATATCGTTCAGAGAGTGATGATGCCAGCTTTAGTATGCAAATAAACCCGAATTTGATCGAAGGACAAGGAACTGTCACCTCGGCATCGCATTATGAGTTTATTGACCTTTATGGTTATGACTATGGTCAGACCTATTATTACTGGCTGGAAAGTGTTGATTATGGAACTCAGACCAAGGATTTTGGACCGATTGCCCTCTATATACCAGTACCAGATAATGATAATCATAATGCTCCGGAAGTACCTGTCCCCTATGGGCTGCACCAGAACTTCCCCAACCCGTTTAATCCTTCTACAGAAATAAGTTTTACCCTTGATTATAACAGCACAGTATCACTGGCAGTATATAATCTGAAAGGTAAACGGGTAAGAACCCTGCTCACAAATAAACCAGTAATAGAATCACAACGCTATTATCAGGTGTGGGATGGTGAAGATGATCAGGGCATTTCCTGCGGTACAGGAATATATATTTCCCGTCTGGAAACCGGCAGAGAGACTTTTAGTAGAAAAATGATTCTGGTCAAATAAACATATTTTGATCTTTTATAACATATAAAAAAAAGCCGGCATCTGCCGGTTTTTTTGAGGAATAATATGCAAAACAATGACTACAGATTTCTAATTCCCGCAGATTTTGATGAGATAATAGGTCTCTGGCAGGCGGCTGGGCTGTCACACCGTCCCCTAGGCAGAGATAAACAGGAAAATATTGAGCGTCAAATGCGGGAAGAAAACACGCATTTTATCGGGCGCTATATAAATGCTGAATTAGCAGCAGTGGCGATATTGAGCCATAATGGCAGAAAGGGCTGGATTAATCGCCTGGCTGTATCACCCGGATATCAGCATCAGAAAGTGGCTACTGAGATGATAGCCTTTTGCGAGAATTGGCTTTTAGCCCAGGGAATAGAGATATTTGCGGTGCTGATAGAAGATGATAATGAGGCATCTCTGCAACTTTTCGCCAAAAATAATTATAAAAGCCATAAGGATATTATCTATTTCACTAAAAGAATCCGGGATGAGGTCTAAGTCTATTTGAGGATCAGCAGCTTAGTTTGATAATTCAGGTTATCAGTAACCAGCCGGAACAGATAAATTCCATTGGGATAATCCCAGTTATTAGCAGATAAAATCACCCAGTTATCATTACTATATTTGAGATCAAGAACTGCGACCTTTTGACCTCGCATATTATATAATCCAGCTTTGATAGACTTATTATCCTTCTGCGGAGGTAGATTGATCTTTAGCTGACTTCGGTTTGAACCAGCGAAAACAGGATTGGGATATAATCTGATATCCATCTCATTTTCAATCTCTTCTAAAGGTTGGTCAGCGGAAATATGAAGGATCACCGGATTTTCCAGGTCACCTGTATTAGTTTCAGGAGACCAGCAAACGCTTTCCGGCAAGTCTAAAACTTTCCCGCTTTCTGCAAGGCATAATTGGAAATGTAAATCAGCAGGATCTATCAGGTTTGTATATAAATATAGAAAATAGTAGAATTCCCCTAATTCAGCCCTGAGATCAAATACGGAATTAGCTTCAATTGAAGCATATCCGGCAATAGTAGAGCCTGCAAAAGCAAATAATTCATCACCTGGCTGGGGAACATAGTCAGGAATAACAGCAGTCAGGCTGGAAGTATATTCATAATCAGCAGTTTTTATCGGAGGATTTTTCTCAATTTTGACGTTTTCTGCTTTAGCTGATCTGGTTGGTAGAGGATAATGAAAAATCTGATCATATTGGGCATGAACAACATATCCCTGAGAAGGGTAGAGGTTTTGAAGGGGTCCTATCCAGCCAGTAGTGTTATAATATAAAGCATAGCCATTTTGAGATTTAATATAATCAAGATTCCCTGCTAAAGGTGCCAGGGCTTCGTTCAGGCTCATAATCTGGGAAGGTATATAACTTATCCAGTTCCAACCCGCAGAGATAGCAATGGGCGTTTCAGCAGCATCCAGCAGCCAGCCCTGGGGCTGATAAACAGCAGGTTCAAGCAGATGAGTTTTGAATAGACTTAGTGGTGAAATATTCATTAAAGAACCTGCCCAGCCAACTCCGGTATAATAATTTAGAAAACCAGTTTGTCCTTTTAGAATATCAGCTGAATCCTCTAAAAATGCCAGCCTGACATTTGGTTCAAAGTGATTTGTACCTGCTGCTAATGAAAACCAGTTCCAGCCCGGAACTAAAGCTCTTTCAAATGTGTATTCCGGCAAGATTTCTATTTCAATGTCCACATCAGCAGTTAAGCCGGTGCTGTCTTCAACTCTGATTGCAATTTGATAAATTCCAGTTTCAGCCGGGGCAGAAGAAATATTAAGAATACTGCCCTCAGCAGATAATTCCATTCCAGCGGCATCTATTATTAACAGGCTGAATTCGTCTCCATCGGGATCATATATATACTCTTCAAGATCAACCCAGTCTTCAGATGAAGCAGCAAAATTCAACAGGATATCTTCTTCCACCAAAGGAGCATCCGGTTCTGCCGTCACGATGATCAATATATTCTCCGAAGAAAATGCCTGACTGGGGTCATAGAGGGTTAATTCCAGGTTTTGAGCTCCATTCCAGTTTTCTGGAGGACTCAATTGGAAGATTCTGGGAATTTCTGCTCTCACAAATTCCAATTGATAATAATCTGGCGGAAAACCTAAATTACTACCTGGATTAACAGAAACTGGATTGGAACTAAAGATAATTTCATTAATCGCGTCATAAGCTTTGAATGTAACCAGAGCAGTAATCTGGCAATAAATCGGGAAAATAGCATAAGTATGATTCTGATAAAGATATGTAATTGCTCTGCCACGGCACTCATTTCCTGCAAAGGCTGCAATAAGCGAACCATCCGACAGGTTTTCTCCCTCAAAGCTCAGTTGCAGATAGGCATAAGATGAGTTATTATATATAACCGGCTGCCATAATGGAGCTGCAGCCTGAATATCCAGAATTTCCTGATCAGCGAAGATAATCTCCAGACTATCACCATCGATATCATAACTACTGCTAAGATCAAGATGAGCAATAGTGTCTTCGGAAAACACCAGCTGGTCCGGAACAATTAAAACAGGGGGATCATTTACCGGAATCACTTCCACAAATAAAGTATCCATGCAATACAATCTCCCGCCATCAGTTGCAAATATCTGCATAAATGCAGTTCCGTACCAATCCGCAGGAGGCTGTAGATGAAGTATATTCTGACACATCTGAGACTGCACCGGAGAGTTGTTCACTACCTGAAAATCCAGTTCATTATTTTCAGGATCAGTGGCATATTCATCAAGATTCAACTGAAAATTGTTATCTTCATAAAAAGAAATTGCCGGCAAAGCAAGCACGGGGGGCAAATTTGCTGATCCAACATCTAATATGATATCTTGTCTGACAGTAGATATGGGAGGAAAATCTGAAAGTGAAATACTTACCACTTCATTCTGCTCCGGTAAATATTCAATGCTCAAACAAAGATCAGATTCTAATATTCTATTAACTCCTTCGATATTCAGCAAATCTGGATAACCTATCATTCCACCAGGTTGAGAATTGACTATTAAATCAGCTTGCCAGGTGCTGCCAGCCGACACATCATGAATTCTGAAACTTACCGGCATCACATTAATACCATATACACTTAGAGCAGCAAAGGGGATATTCTCCCACAAATATACTTCAGTAACAGCTCTGCATTCACCTTGCACAAAAGCACCTAATATGTCACCAGGTTCTGCTGGTTCTCCAGAAATATACACCTCCCCATACATCATAGTGACACCACTGGAACTCACAGGCACCCAGTCAGGTGCTGCCTGAGTGATAACTGCTTCTTCTGGTATGCTGGCATCCAGATACAAGAGATCATTATCCTGATCAAAAAAATCTATCCCATATAACCAGGTAAAATCTTCTGGAGATTCCAATTCTATTACGTCAGGCAGATTCAAATACAGCAGATGGTTTGCATTAGGAGAATCAGCAAATAAAGGCAGGAAATTCGGCGGGTAGCCGATGGAATTGCCCGGAGAGGTATTTGTACTGAAATCAGGAATATAAATCAGATTCTCAGAAACGTCATAAATTGCAAAATCAACTTCTTCCACGAACTCACCATTAATTTCCAGGGTAACATAAGATAGACCACCCATTATATTCACGTGTTGAACACCTCGGCATTCACCCTGAACGAAGGCAGCAACTATGTCTTCTATAGACGCGTCTCCCCCATCGAGTAAAACTCGACCGTAGGCAGTAGTGCTGTTACAGTAATTCACAGTTTGCCAGTCCGGACCAGAAGCCGGTCTATTATCAGCAAAAATACACAGCGTAGCAATCAATATCAGGCAAACAACGAAAATTCTAATTTTAGCACTATCTGGAAGCAAGCAATAAATATATCCCCTCATCTTCATATGGTTATAATAAAGATTTCCTTACAAATTATGTCAATTTATTTGAGTTATTTAAGTAATATTCCCTTAATTGTACTGGACATAAATCTGGTTTTCAGGCAAAATACATATACTCCGGCAGCTACTTTTTCACCTCTATCGTCTTCTCCCAGCCAGACAATTTCATGTTTTCCTATTGCCTGCCGCTTTATCTCCTTCGACCGGACGTGTTGTCCTCTTAAATTGTATATCTCCAGTCTCACGTCAGTTTCATCTTCCAGGAAGTAAGAAATAGCCGCAGCAGGATTGAAAGGATTTGGATAGATATTCAGTTTCATCTCATTCAAATTAGCTATATCATTATCAATAGTTTGATATTCATAACAGCCCAGATCAATATGGCTGCCTGCATAGCGATCATTACCCGCCAGATCGGTTTCCGGCAGTATAAAAGAGTATTCATCCATACCGGCATCCAGACATGGAGAGCTATATGATAAGCTAAAATCAGCAGTTAATTCAGGATCAAGAAAGATGTTTTCAGGATTCAACTCCTGCTCAATCGCATTAATACCATAATAATAAGGTCGTGGTTCAAATATCTCACCATCCAGAAAATATGCTGTCTCATTAGCCCAGATAATATTGTTATACAATCTCGGTTTGCTGAATAAATTAGTAAGCGGACAGGCAGGCATCCAAACGTCTTCATTCAATGAATAGTTAGCTGTCATCGTGTTATTTAGCAGCAGCGGATAGGAATATTCATTATAAAAAACTACCCCTGTCAAAAGACAGTAGTTTTCGTAAAACAGATTATTGATCACTTCCGGCTGGCTCATGGTGCGGCAGGCAATTGCCCCGCCCCTGTCAGCGACATTATTTCTGAAAATAGAGTTTTCTACCTTTAATCTGGAAAAATTATTCACCGAGATCACTGCCCCAGCCTGGGCAGTATCCAGAGTAGCTTTTGCATATTCAAAAACGCAATACCTGAAAACTGAGCTGTCCTGCAAAGCTGAAGTGAAAGGAAATCTGATGCCGTTCCAGGCGGAACGATGAGAAGCATCTATACTAAAATACTCAGAATTGGCTGAAGTAAATATTATCCGTTCTGCTGCAGTGCCCTCTGCCATGATACTGCCTGATACCTGCAGGCTGTAGTAATCAGCAAATTCTACCCTCACCCCGCTGCCTATCTGCAGTTGAATGCCTGCCGCAACAAAAATATCTCCTGTTACCAGGATTGTATCTGCCGCCCATAATGTATTTTCGGTTATCTCACCTGAAACTTCCTGCACTTCTCTGATTATTGATGTAATATCCTTCTGCTTATTAGATAGCTTAACCTCATGCGATCGTTGAGGTGAAAATATGCGGCAGCCATGTCCTTCTGCGGGTGAACCAGCCTCTAAACTGAAGTCCAGATTCTCGGGATCATTGAATAACGGGTCTTCTCCAAAGGAATTATTGTGTTCCGGTAATCCGGCAGCCTGCCAGAAAAATGGCTCAAATCAGCCGTAATCACACATGACAGCAATATGTTGCAAAGAATCTGCATTTACTTCTATATCACTGAACCAGGACCAGTTATCATGAAAATCCGGTAATCCTCCCTGCCCGCTCACGCCTACATTTATGCCAGTGGGCAGCCACTCCAGAGAAAAGCCGGTCAAATAAGTATATTCATCACCTGTCTCACGGGCATTAGCAAATATATTATGATGCAGACTTATATCACTGCCGGTACCCATAAACCTCAGACAGTAATCATCATTATTATAGAAAGTGCAAAAACGCACAGAACCTTCCGGTTTTGCCTGAAAAAGCGCAGATTCTCCGCGATAATGGACATCTCCATTGAGAATAATGCAATCTTCCATATCCAGCCGGTTATTACAGTAAGCTATCGTCAGTTCACTACCCTGCAAATCCAGAATTGCTCCATTACCTTCGATAAATACGTCCTCCCCTTCACAACCTTCCAGATGATTCGTCTGCGGATTTAAGGTCTTGCCGATCCATAAACCACCAGTATAGATTTCACCGGTTTCCAGCTCCAGATAACGGTCATAGATACCCTGTGCTCCACTTGCAGCATACATTTCCTGCAGGCTTACGGCAGCCGATTTTGCGATCAGCACCATTATCATTGCGATAAATATATATTTTAATTTCATTCATACCTCATGATCTTTCCTGTCTGGACATCACTTTATGTCAAGCAGATAACTATCTCAATGGTTGTTTTTGATAGTTATTTACTTCAAACTGGAACATTTTACAGTCCTGATCTCAGGAATGATCTATCATTGCTTTTTTAATAGGTATTATCCCGGGAATTTTGAGGAAGATACATTTTCCTGATACGCTCAGTGAGAGGCAATTCATCGATCATGCCTGTCACGTAGCGTAGAATAATGGCAGCGTCATAGGCATCAATATAATTATTGAGATCAACATCCGCGATGATATTTTGCCAGGCAAGCCAATCTTCGGGATATAAACCGACTACGTACTGTAAAATGAGAGAACTGTCATAGGCTTCCACGATACCATTATCATCCACGTCACCATAGATGTGATCAAAGAAATAATTCGCAGTCCCGGGAGTCGGCTGGTCCATAAAATCCCAGTCTGGTGAAGCGTCCGGATATCTGCCATAGGACATATCAGTAATTTGTGTCTGAAAAACAATACTGTCAATTGTTGTATAGCCATTTGGGCAAGTCAGGAAAATTTCTTCACCATTGGCAGAAAGTTTTATATCCAGATGAAGAACACCCTGCTCAATATCCTCATCAGCCCAGAGCAGAAGGAATTGACCTGGGGCAATTATAGTCTGCGGATAACCGGAAGGCATTTGCCATTTTGTGAGATTCTGACCGTCATCAGATATAAAGAGACCTGCTATATCAACAGTAGAATTTCCAAAATTGTATAGTTCAATCCAGTCATCAAATTCCGCTGCATTATCCATGATAGTACTCAGATTATCAGCCATAAATTCATTGATAACAATTGCTGGTATCTGGGGAGCTGCTGCCGGTTCAAAATGAGCCGTCAGAGTAAGGGGCTCATCTAGTATGAAGTTAAGCGAATCTGCCCACTCCGGCATTTCTTCCCAGCCGCTGAATATATAACCTTGAGCTGGAAATGCTTCAATCCTGAGGGGAATATTTGTAAAATTGAAACCATTATATTCCGCTCCTGTCATCTGTACATTATTTATCATTACAGTCCCGCATGCCGGTTCGGCTACACTAATGTTCACAGCAGCGAAATTATTTATCCAGGAGAATTTACTGATAACATGCCCAATCACATAATCAGGTCGCTGGATGGCATAATCCCGCATAACCTGCACATTATCATGCCACTGCTGCAAAGTGGCAAAGCTGTTGTGCTGATGATAGGTATCTGTATCACCCCATAATTCAATATGACGGTTGATAGCTGGCTCAAGTGCTGCTTCCATCTCATCAATGAGAGCAATTACACGATCTGGTGTAAATGTTGTGAATATATGAGTGATCAGCCTCTGGGAAAACTCATTTACATAATACTCGTTTTCCAGAAGGCGCCGAATTATAAGAGTTGACCAGGGTGGATTGTGATTGGTGCCATAGGGATTACTCACATATTCCAGAGTATTGAGCCAGGGTTGACCAGCATTATACTGGTTTAACCCAAAGCCAAAATCGAGATCAAATAACAGCCAGCGCCATTTCCCATCGTCAGTTCTGGGACGCCAGTATTTTAGATTGTGCCCCGGCCAGTCGGTATTTCCCACATAAACTTCTGTGAGCATATAATTCATATACTCATCGATGTCCATCTGCGTGGCAGCATAATCAAAATTTTGCTGATCTTCAAGGCTATTATTTTCCAGGAAACTGTAAAAAGCGTTCCAGTGATCCATATCACCTGAGAGAATTTCATCCTGCATGGCGATCATATCAAATTCATCATCATCAGGATCAAGGTCATAATTGCTTTTCACCCAGTATTCATCAGCCTTTTCCCGCATATTCAAAATACCCCAGTATTCACCATTGATAAATATTTCGGAGGGTTGATAACCAAGAAAATCAATATCCATGCGGTCATGAACTATGTTCTGCATCATGGCATCACGCAATAATGTATATTCCCAGTCATTGCCGCTGTTTCTCAAATTCAAGCGAGTGAAACTGTCAGCAGATTTCCAGGCAAAGAATTCATGATCAAAATCAGTGTCTGCATATTTATCTTTACAATACAACGCCATGGACCGCTGGTCAACTTTGCGAGGTCCTCCTCCTGATATTTTTATACCTGCACGCTGATTAATGATCTGCGTTGTAAAATCAAAAATTTCTATATTAGCAGGTCGTTCCCAGTCCTGATAGAAATTAGCAGTTTCCCAGATGACACCATCATAGCCGTTGCCAAAAGGATAAATGCCTATCTCGTCGTCCCAATAGTAATCAGGTTCGAGTGAAATTGAAACTGCCTGCAGATTTTGAGGTTCATCAATGAAAAAAGTAGCTGAATTTACTTCTCCGGGCAGCAAACCAGGCTGACAGGCTCTGGCACGCAATACAGTAGTGGAGTCTATTTGAATGGCTTGTGAATAAAGAAAACTGGTTGTCCAGGGGTAACTGCCATCAGTGGTATAATATATATCTGCAGGAGAAGCTGCAGAAATACTTACGGCTACAGAACTATTATAAAAACCGGGAGATATAGAAAACGTAACTTCATCGCTATATTCCTGAAAAGGTAGATTAATACCAACATTAGCAGTTCCTGGAGTTGGCTCTCCAAAAAATCTCCAGCCGGCAGCTACTCTGCCAAAAGATACATCTGTGTCTATTTGTTCATATTCCACCTGGTCAATAAACTCACCCTGGGAATTTGCCAGTCCCACTGCTTCATTTTCAGATGAAAGCTTGAAGCTGGTGTGTAAACCTGTATCATGATCATCTGCCCAGAATAACAGATAATCATCTGCGGGAATAGTCGTCCCGGCGGGTATTTGCCATTTTGTGGGCTGACTCAGGTCATCAGTCAGATATAACCCTCCGATTATTGCTGGTGAGTCAGAACCATTATAAAGCTCGATCCAGTCACAGAAATCCTTGTAATCAGGGTCAAGGCAGATTTGAGCATTAGAGACCATAATTTCATTTATTACTATATTCTGGTAGGAAGGAGGATCTGTGACTGAAGCCCAGAGTCTTGGCTGAGCACAAACCCATCTCACTGCCTGATACTCCGGTGAGACCGGCGGTGTTTGAGCACTGCCAGGACCAAAGAAGAGATTGCTGATAATCTCTCCATCCGTACCCAGCGGACCAGCCAGCCACTGCCGGTTATGATCATTATTGGCAAATAAGGTCTCTCCATCTACATCTTTGCAGACAATGTTCATACCTAAAGCAGACTCCCAGTTAGAGATATCACCATTCATCAGGGTCTCTATGTCCCACCAGCAGTTTATCCAGTAGCCCTCACTCCAGATTCCGGTCTCACTCCCCCAGTTGATTTGATCTCCTTCAATATTATTCCCGATTGTATAATTTGGTGTAGTAGTATTTGCAGTATGCCAGATATTTGTTTGCGTTGTTTCACCATTCGCTACGGGTATGGTAGTCCATTCACCATTATGCATTACACCACCCATAAAGAGCCTGGCTGAAGAAGGATTATTTTGCATCCATTCTCCCCAGCTTGATTCATTTACCCAGCCATTTGCTGTCCAGTCTTCATCAGTTACTAAACCTGGCTGATAATCCACCTGGCAATTATTGCCATCCAGACGGAACTGGATAAAATCACTCCTGTCCATTCTACCTCCGGTACCCTGATTATCAATCACTTCATCCCAGACGCGAACTCCAATATAGATATTTTGAGCATCTTTCATTGTATAGATTTTATAAGAATTAGCAGGATAATCAGATTCTCCGTAAAAGAAATATCCAGGCTCATTGTTCAAGTGCAAACTTCCTGCTTCGGTATTACCCGCTCCCGTGAGAGAATCAGTTTCCACCACATAACCAGATATACCCCATTCAGAGGGATTTTGATCCAGATCAGGAGTGCCAGTACTCCAAAACAAGTGTGGTTGATTATCATACAAGCCAGCTTGTACCTGACAAATTATTAAAAAAAATACAGCAATTATTATTGATGCTTTCATACTCCCTCCAGCGAATTTAATTTTAGTAGAGAAATGAATAATTTGTATGATATGGTCAAGTTTTATTTGCAGGCAATAATAAGATAGCCAAGACATCATTGCCCGTTTTTGTCCCAATAGCCGTCCATTTGGGTTAGATAAGTCCAGCAGAATATTTCTCAATGTAAATAGGAAATAACTGCTGCCCGTCTAATTAGCAGCTGGATAATACTTTATCTGTTTAAAAGAATTTTATGTTGATGTGGCACACTATTTGCTTCTATATAAATTGTTTTTAGTAATACCCCTCACATCAGGATTGACTGGAGCAAGCAATCCTGACTTCGTCGGGCAGGAAATTCTCCCAATTTTCCTGCCCTCCCTTTTTTAACATCAAGCCTCAAGGAATTCTATTCCATTTCTCAGCGTATTTCTGGATATTAAACTTTCTTTGCAGTCCTTTGGCATTCATATAGCGAATCTTACCGAAAATATTTCTTTCTTTCCAGGGATGATCATGCAGACCAAAACACCAGGCTATACCGGCATATCCATTGGCGTCCCTGCCATCAAGCAGATATTTATTATTTAGATAACACATCGATTTGTATGCCTGCTGGGGCGAAATAGTCCATTCAATGATCTTTTTCCCCCAATACATCCGCATATAGTTATGCATAAATCCGGTTTTCAGCATTTGATTCTGGGCAGCATTCCAGAATATATCATGAGTGGCAGCAGCCTCTAGTTCTTCCAGAGAATAGAGATATTCGTGAGGATCATTTTTATGAAGATCAAGACTTGACTGAGCCCATTGCGGGACAGAGTGCTCATACTCGTCATACCCGGGATTATACCAGACGAAATTTACTGCCAGTTCACGTCTGATAATCAGCTGCTCCAGAAAAGCATCTCTGGCTGGCTGAGCAGCCTCGGCAGCATTGATATCAAGTGCAATTTCCAGAGAGGAAATCTGCCCGAAATGCAGATATGGACTTAGATGAGAACAGATATCAGAGCTGGGGTCGCTGGAAAGCTGGGGATAAAGAGCAAGTTTTTCCGAGATGAATTTCTCTAATGCAATTCGCGCCTTTGCATAGCCTCCCTGAAAGAATGCTTCACCTTCATTTCCAGTTAAAAAAGAATTGAATACTGCCAGGTTGGACAAAACATCCTGCTGCTGCAGAAAGTGATTCCCGAGATTATGGTTAAGTGGAATATCAGGAATTTCAACCAGATATTCTGGTAGAATTTTCTTTATCTTAGGGCGTATAGTTCGAGCGGCAATTTCCGCTTTATCTGTTACAGCCAGCACAGGGATGATCGTATCAGTATCGATGATCCGGCTGGGACAAGAAATCTGCTTTTGAATGGTTTTTCTCCATTCACGCTGAATCCGCAAAAATCCTCGGTCCATAACTAAAATTTCAGCATTCTCTGCCAGCTTCACAACTTCCTGAACAATATCACCTTTACGAAGAATGAAGCGAATATTCTTCTCCAGTAAAGCGGTCTCCACTTCTTTAATTCCTTGCAGCATAAATCTATAATGCTGTAAGTGTGCCTCGGGGTAGCTCGTGACAATGAAGCAGACTATAAGAGGTAAATTCCTCTGGTTAGCCAGCTCTATGCTGTTATTCAATGCCTGGTTGTATCTTACCCGCTGGGCTTGCTGCATCCAGTATAAGATATATTTTCTCATTATCTGAGAAGCATCATTTTCTGATTATATACCCTGCCTTCTGATTTTAGCTGATACAAGTATATACCAGATGATACTGCACAATGGTTATCATCTTCTCCATCCCAGCTGATCAGATACTCTCCCGGCTGCATATCTGCAGACAGCAGCCTGCGAACCAGCTGACCTTTGCAATTATAGATCATCAGTTCAGTGAAACCTGATGCAGCAAGATAGCAGGGGATATTTATATTTGCTCTATTATACTTGATCAGACAAGGATTAGGGTAGCTTTGTCCCAGACTGGTGATTGCTGGAACCTGATTATCTGTGTCAGGATTTATACTTAACTCAAAGCTCAAGGGTAAATCCGGTTCTCCTGAAATGGCATTATTGCAGAATTCAATCTGGGGTTCTAAACTGTATTCCTGGTTCTCAGCTGTGATGATTTTCATTGTTAGTGACTGCTGTTCTTCGTCTCCACCCACGGTGAAATACCAGAGATCAAGCTCACTTATATAGGTTCCCGTTCCATGACAAAGCCCTGTCTCATCAAAGAACGCTACTTCTCTGATTGCAGTCCCCCCTTCCAGAGCCTCTATGTTTATATCTGCCAGCAGACTCATATTATTCTCAAAACCAGGATTTACCCGCCACTGTTCACGCCTGTCAATTGAATCAGGAAGACGTACCTTCTGCCTCTGCAGAGGATAGATCAATGTATCCGGCTCAGACATTTGCAGTTTATAACCAACTCCCGCTTCTAAGGCAGTTAATTGCCCCACCCAGCCCCAGCTTTCATACCAGGTGGAAGAGATATTTTGAGCTTTGATCTGTAATGCTCCCGGTTCAAGAGGTGCCATCAATTCAGCCAGCATATATGGCTCTTGAGGTAAATGCCCTATCCAGTTCCAGTCAGTAGTTAGTGGAATAGGCATTTGAGGATTAGCAGCTTCACCGGTTACTGTGAAACCATTATAATCTTCAGCTAATTTTAGAAGATACATTTTTCCGGCTTCCAGCTCAGATAATTGACCTACCCAGCCCCAGTTTGCATACCAGGTGGAAGACACATTCTGAGCTTTGATCTGCTCCGCTATTCCTTCCAGTTCAAATAATACATTTTCTAATTCACTATTTTCCGGCAGGGTGTTAAAAGAAACCCAGTTCCAGTTTTCCACCAGATCATAACTGCAGGTAACCTGACTGCTGTTCACAATCACGGTTATCTCATCAGACGTGATGTCTTCACTATCAGATAGTGAAACTGTGATCTGGCAAGTACCAGCCCAGTTTTCGGGAGCGATCAATGTAAGCAGCATATCCTCTATTACGGTTTCTATCTCTATGGCATCTACCAGCACTTCCAGATAATCACTATCAATATCGCCGCCATATAAACTGATGTCCAAAGTAACGCTTTCACCCTGTTCCAGGACAATTTCGTCAGGCAATTCCAGCCAGGGCGGATCATTAACCGGAGTTACATTTACAGTTATCTCACCGCTGACAGATAACCTCTGAACCTGATCATTTACCACAATAGTGATAATCTCTGAGCCATGCCAGTTCAAAGGTGCCCATATATTTATTAGTGATCCTGTAATTTCTGTTGTAAGTGTATCGGCTTCAACACTGTAAACCAGATCATCATTATCAATATCATTAGCATATAAACTCAGGTCTAATACAAAACTCATATCTTCCAGGAAACTAATAGATTCTGGTAAATTTAACACAGGAGCATCATTAACAGGAGTTACTTCAATTTCTGTTATTGAACTCACATCATATTGACCGTCTGTTACGGTGAATTGTACATTCTGAGAGCCATAATAATTTTCTGAAGCAGTGATAACCGCCAGGCTGCCATTGAGATTTATCATTAGATCAGGATTATTGTTTTCAACACTATATGAAAGATTATCATTGTCTATATCAGAGGCATATATGCTCAGATCAATTTCTAAATCAGTGTCTTCAGCAAATTGATAAACGGTGAGTAACTCAAAAACAGGTGAGTCATTTACCGGTGAGACTACAATCAAAACATTATCTATAACGTCTATATTGTACTGGTCATTTATCAAATGAAATTCCAGAGTTTCTTCACCGAACCAGTTTGCTGCCGGAGTGATGATTATATCATACTCGTTAATATCAACCTGTAAATGTTCACTGCCTTCGCTGGTTAAATAATAATCCAGATACTCTAAATCTATTATGTAGTCACTGAAGTTAGTAGATATTTCTATATCTTCCTCAGTATATAATACTTGCGGCAATGCTAGTTCAGCTTCGTCTATCACTGGTGTGACCGTTACTGTGAGCGTGTCTGTGACAGTGAATCCCTCATCACTGAGACTAAATGCTATTTCTTCACTGCCAGACCAGTTGGCTGCCGAACTCAGGGTCACCATCAATCCGCTGATCTCAGCAAATATGTTCTCCGAAGCAGTGATCATTTCTATTGTCAGCTCTGCACTGTCAATATCCTGGCAATACCCAGCAAAATCAAGATTGATTTCGCCATCCTCCAAAAAACTGATCTCTGCAGGCAATTCAATTATTGGTGCATCATTGACAGCAGTTACTATGATAGTTGTCAAATCACTGACTTCTACTCTTGTCTGCCCATCTTCCACTTCCACTGCTATCACTTCGCTGCCATTCCAGTCTGCTTCTGCTGATAAGGTCAGAATAGAGCCTTCGATTGCTGTGATTATCTCTTCACTATCTATTGTATAAATAAGTTCATCACCATCAATATCACTGCAATACTGGCTGAGATCCACTATCAGACTCTCATCTTCAGCAAAGGTAAAACTAACAGGCAGATCAAGAACTGGATTATCATTGATGCTTTCTACTAATATAGCTATATTGCCAGAGGCTTCCCCTCCATTTCCATCATAGACTGTCAAACTCAAGTCCGTTTCGCCATTCCAGTCTGCCGGAGCAGATATCTGCAGCAGCAGTCCTTCCCACTCCAGAACCAGGATTTCGCTTTCTGCCAGCAGACTTAATGCATCGCCATCTATATCAAAGCAATATTCAGATATATCTACTGTTATTTGACCATCTTCCTCAAAATCAAGTAAAGCCGGCAGATCAAGCACAGGTGCATCATTCACCGGCAGCACAACAATCTGCAGCGAATCACAAACCTCTATCTCACCATCATCTATACATATTTCCAGAGTCTCAATTCCATACCAGTCAGCAGGGGCACTAATATACAC
>JAIPGP010000088.1 GCA_021735645.1 Candidatus Cloacimonadota bacterium | reverse complement strand
CAAGTTTCTGGCACAGAATAAGATAGAAAATGATAATAAATATAAAAAATATTCACTGATCATTTTCTAACTTCTCTGTACTCATCCCGATAGATCGGGATTAGCACTCTATGCAAAAGCCTACTGCATAAAATGGGTTTAACCTGGTGAGAAGCGAAAAAGAATATGGGTTGAGTGGCTTCAGCCACTTCTCATAATAATAATTCATTCTATTCTGGATTTTGGTATAACAAACTCAAATACAAAGGGAAGTCACTGAAGTGACTACACATCGTTCGTTCATCAAACAACCTCTAAATAAATTTAGGGGTGAATGAGAACGATCCATTTGATGATATTGGCAACCTAAAATGAAATTAATTCCGGGGGGATGCGTGTTTTATATTATAGTATCTTTTAGATATTTTATATCATCACGCTGGGGATAATCATTCACATAGTGAGCACCGCGGGATTCTTTACGCATCAAGGCAGAACGAATAATCAATAACGCCACAATAGCAATATTACGTGTTTCTATCACTTCCTTGTTCACGGAATTATGCTGATAGAAATTATTGATTTCTTCATAAATATTGCTCACCCGAGAATAAGCATATTTAAGCAAACGGCGAGAACGTGTTATCCCCACATAACCCTGCATAATAGTATTGAGTATTTGCCTGTTATGTGAAATAATCACCCATTCATTCTCATTAAAGGTGTTTGAAGCCTGCCAGGGTAATATTTCGGGGAATTCCACCTCCTCCATCATACTGGGATGATGAGCTGCTCTCCAGGCTATCACCAGAGCTTCCAGCAACGAATTAGAAGCCAGCCGGTTTGCTCCATGCAAGCCAGTGCAGGAAACTTCACCTGCCGCAAAAAGATTTCTGATCGCAGTGAGACCATCTATAGTAGTAGCAATTCCCCCACAGAAATAATGTGCAGCCGGTACAATGGGAATAGGTTCAGAGGTAATATCCACTCCCCGGCTCAGGCATTTCTTATAAATATAGGGAAAGTGGGTCATCAGCTTTTCTTTAGGAATGTGAGTTGCATCGAGATAAAGGAATTTGTCACCACTTTTCTTAAGCTCAAAATCAATCGCCCGTGAGACTATATCTCTGGGTGCCAGACATTCCAGTTCATGGTATTTTTCCATAAATGTGGCACCATTTTGCAGGCGGAGAATAGCTCCTTCACCGCGAACTGCTTCGGAGACAAGAAAAGGTTTATTCTCAGAATCATAAAATGCCGTGGGATGAAACTGAACAAATTCCATATTGACCATTCTCGCTCCAGCCAGATATGCCATGGCATATCCATCTCCAGTGGCAATATCGGGATTGGTATTATAGGAATACACCTGTCCCCCACCGCCGGTTGCCAGCATGGTTTTACGCGATCTATATATCTCAATTTCTGCTGTTTCAGTATTCATAATATATGCGCCCCAACAGGTAATACGGGGAATAAAATGCCGGGCTTGAGAAATATGGTGCTGAGTGATCAGGTCAACAGCCAAATGATTTTCAAAAATATCAATATTATCATTTTTACGGCAGGCAGCTATCAGAGCGGTCATAATCTCATGTCCGGTGGAATCAGCTGCATAAGCCACGCGTTTTCTGGAATGTCCACCTTCCCGAGTTAATGATAAATTTTCCAGACGGCGATCAAGCTGGTCATTTTCCATAGTAAACCTAGTGCCCAGGTCAATCAGATATTGCAGCCGATCTGGCGCTTCTTTGACTATCTGCTCAATCACTTCCACTTTACCAAGTTCACCACCAGCAATAAATGTATCTCTCACGTGGTTATCAAAAGAATCCTGCTGGTCGACTACTGCTGCAATGCCTCCCTGGGCATAATCAGTATTGCAATTGTGCATTTTCTTTTTAGTGACTATTGCCACTTTACCCTGACTGGAAGCTTCCAGGGCAAAAACCAGCCCTGCCAAGCCACTTCCAATCACCAGATAATCATAAGTTTTCATATATTATCCTTTTTTTGGGGGTTTCCGGTTATCTTTCACCATAATCACAGCATCCTCTACAGGATTGCTGTAATATGAATCTCTGATAAACACGCTGCTGAAACCCAGCTTCGTATATAAATTACAGGCGATTTGATTGCTGCGCCGCACTTCCAGGAAAAATACCCTACAACCGGCAATAGTCATCTCATTCAATATTGATTGAGTGAACCACAGACCTAAGCCCTGCTTTTGATATTCTTTACTTATTGCCAGATTGTAGATGGAGAATTCATCCAGGACCTTTTGCCCGATCAAATAACCAGCAATTCTTTCACTTTCCTGCTCTGCCAGTATCCAGCAGAGATTATGCTGCAAAGAATTTAAAAATAAAACTTCTTCCCAGACATCGCTAAACACAGATTTTTCTATTTCGTAAACTCTTTTGATATCTTTTAGCAGCATCTGGCGAATAATATATTCCATCAGTATCTCAATTTTTGTCCAGGGTAAATATAACAATTCCCTTTATCATCTTTCTTCAGATTATTCGTGCTCAAAAGGTGACTGGTCGTTACTCCCAGCCGACTGGCAATACCAGAAATATAATCACCTTTTTTAACGATATATTCCTGATTAGCAGCAGTTTTTGAATATCCGAATATTTTCAGCTTCTGTCCACTGCGAATTAAATCAGAGTGTAAACCATTTATACTTTTAAGTTTACTGATACTTGTCTTGAATTTAGCAGCAATCTTTGAAAGATTATCTCCCTTTTTCACAATATATTCCGTGAAATAGCCGTCATTTGAGTTCAGAAACTGCTTTTCTATATCATCCGCCCTCTTTATATCCGGCTGAGCATCAACCGGCAGGCAGATTTTGTATTCTCCAGGTGGCAGCACCACGTCTAACACGGCAGAATATGTCTTTCGGCTGCGCTGATAAGTCTTTATCCAGGGATTAAGCTCCCAGACCCTGCTTATAAAAGTACCCTGTGCCTGTGCCCAGTCATCTATTTCATAGTAGCCATTTAATTTCAGATTCACAATCTTTATCTCGGAGTGTATATCCTGCTGACGCGTAAATGTCTTTTTAAAAATCTCCGACTCATTTTCAAAGATCAGCTTCAAAGCAACAGCTTTCCAGACATAGCGATTAGTTTCGTCCACTCCCATGATCAGATCAAAGAAGGTCTTTCCTCCCTGCTCGCGGATCACTTTTTCTACATTGCCAATTCCGGCATTATAACCGCAAAAAGCCAGCAGCCAGTCATTTACACCTTTCTTCTGCAAATATTTATAGTTGTTTAAAAGAAAATCTGCGGCTGCTTCTGTTGCCAGAAATACATCACGCCGCTGATCTATAAATTCATCTACCCGCATTCCGTAGCCAGTTGCTGTACTCTTCATAAACTGCCAGATACCCATAGCACCCACCGGAGATTGAGCCAAGTAGCTAAGTCTGCTTTCGGCAACTGCCAGATATTTGGCATCTACTGGAACACCATTTCTGGTGAACACACTGTCAAAATAAGCAAAATACCTGCCGCTGCGAGGGATGTATTTTTGGGCATCTTTAAGTTCCTGATTATAGATTTTGATAAATTTATCCGCTATGCGTTCATTTTTCAAATCGAAAAGCACTCCGGCAAAAGAAATGGTTTCTGGGATTTGGAAGCCCTGTCTGATAGCTATCATTTGATCAGCTTCATTCAAGGCATATTCCATTTCAGAGATCAAGCTATCCTGCAAGCTGATAATGGCATTTAGCGAATCAATTTGTTCTTCCTGAACATCTATGCGCTGCTGCAGAGAATCACGCTCTACCACCCAGAAATCTTCACTTAAATCAGGTTTATTGATCACTTTAGATAAATCATAGTCCCGCTGAAATGAGCAGGCTGTTAATAAAGAAAATAAAACTATTAAAATTATTGATCTCTGCATTAAAAATACCTCATGAATTTTAGTAGTATATACAACGCAGGAGCGGCAAAAAGTAAACTGTCAAATCTGTCTAAGATACCGCCATGTTCCATCAGGATACCGGAGCTGTCTTTCACCTCCAGATCACGCTTGAGCATGGACTCAAATAAATCTCCAAACTGACCGGCTAATCCGCCCGATAATGCCAGCATCCAGATAAAATTGCTGTCCAGCGCATCAAAGTACAGCACCATTCCGGCACTGCCGATCAAGGCAAAAAATAGACCACCGATATAACCTTCTACGGATTTATTGGGTGATATTTTAATTATTCCTTTGCGTTTTCCCAGCAGCATCCCCGTCACATAAGCCATGGTATCCGTTATCCAGATCACTATCAGCAAGGCAATTGCTATCACTCTGCCATCAATTTGTTCCGTAGCTATGCTCCGCATGCTCATTAGCAGCGACAAAGGAATTGCGATATAAAAGATAGAAAACCAGGTGACAGACAATTTCTTGAAAGATTTATCTGCCTGATTCTTAAAAAGGTAATTACCACTGGTAATAATTAGTCCGGTAAATACTGTGAGAACCAGATATTCCATGGGCAATTGGATAGAAACGTACACCAGCAAGCCAAAAATCAGCATTGTAACCGGAATATCGAAGCCCTTTTTACTATAATTATCACGCAATTCATGCAGCATCATCAGGGCTAATATCCCCAAAAAGGCATACATATAAACACCGCCCAGATGGAAAATAAGAAGCATGACAGGGACAAATATCAAACTTACCAGGAATCTATTAACAAATTTCATTTCCTGCTACCTTTTGCCAAAGCGGCGTTTACGTTCCTGATAATCCAGGATCGATTGAATAAATTCTGCCCGGGTAAATTCGGGCCACAAGGTATCGGTAAACCAGAATTCGGAATAGGTGGATTGCCAGATAAGATAGTTTGACAAGCGGATTTCACCACTGGTTCTTATCACCAGATCAGGGTCGGGCATACCAGCCGTGTACAAATGATCGGAAATCACCTGCTCCGTGATCTCTTCCGGTTGCAGAATCCCCTGCTTTGTCTTATTTGCTATTGACTGAATTGCTTCTACTAATTCCCTCCTGCCGCCGTAATTCATCGCTACATTTAAATAAAGCTCACTATTATGCCACGATCTTCTACAATTTTCTTCCACTTTCACATCATATCCGGGAGGCAAATGCTCTTCAGTGCCTATAAACCTGATATTTACACCATTTTCCACCAGATCATCTATCTCATTTATTAAGGAATCAAGGATCAGTTTCAATAAATAATTCACTTCTATCTTGCTTCTGCCCCAGTTCTCTGTCGAAAAAGCATATACTGTCAGGTACTTCAAACCTGCTTCCCGGGCAGTTTCCACTATTTCCCGCACGACTTTCACACCTGCCTTATGCCCATTTATCCGTTTTAAGCCGTGCTTATTTGCCCAGCGTCCATTTCCATCCATGATAATGGCAATATGAGTTGGCATCTTCGTCTTATCAATCTTAGCTATCAAAGATTTATAATCATTTTCCATTATTTATTCCTCTCTGCCTTATATTTCAGATAAGCATAGATAAAGCCGTCCAGGTCACCATTCATCACTGCCGAAGTATTGCCGGTCTCATAATCCGTCCGATGGTCTTTCACCATTTGATAGGGATGGAATACATAGCTTCGAATCTGATTTCCCCAGCCAATATCGCTCTTAGTGTTTTCTATTTCCTGACGCTCCTTCTGTTTCTCATCTTCAAGCTGCTGATAGAGCCGGGATTTAAGAACCTGCATGGCAACTGCCTTGTTTTTTAATTGTGACCGCTCATTCTGACAAGAGACTACAATCCCGCTGGGAATATGAGTAATCCGTACTGCTGAATCTGTAGTATTCACACCCTGACCTCCCTTGCCACTTGCTCTGTAGGTATCTATTCTCAGGTCACTGGGATCAATTTCTATTTCAACTTCATCTTCAAGCAATGGAAACACAAATACGGAGACAAATGAGGTCTGCCTTTTACCCTGAGCATTAAAAGGAGATATCCGCACTAAACGATGTATCCCGATTTCACTTTTCAGCATTCCATAAGAAAATTCACCTTTCACCTCCACTGTCACACTCTTGAGGCCAGCTTCATCTCCCGGCTGATATTCAATGATCTCAAATTTCCTGCCACTGTTTTCTGACCAGCGGGAATACATCCGCAACAGCATTTCCGCCCAGTCCTGAGATTCCGTTCCACCCGCCCCCGGATGCAGTGTTAATATGGCACTGGCATGATCAGTCTTCCCGCTCAATAATAATTGTCCTTCTGCTTCTTCCACAATTTTGCCATTTTCCAATAGATATTCTGAGGTTTCCCGCTGCAAGTCCTCACTGTGATCTTCATTCAGAAGCAGCATATATGTCTCCAGATCATCTTTTATCCGCTCTATAACGCTAATCTTTTCCAAAACAAGCTTTTTATGACTTATTTCACGGGTAACCTTCTGGGCTTCCTGAGGATCATTCCAGAAAGTCGAATCTGTCATTTTGCCTTCCAGTATCTTTATTTCGCTCTCCAGTTTAGCACGGTCAAAGTAACCTCCTCATGGAAATCACTTTGCCGCTGATCAGTTCTATCTCTTTTTCCAAATCAAACATTTCCATCTTTGGCTCCTATATATCTATATTTACTTGCTGGTAAAAAATACCGCTTTACTTCTTCATTAAAATAACGGTCTGTCATTGTTGATAAAAAATCTCTCACTTTCTCCTCGGGACTATACTTCTGGCAGTAATTATCCGTTTTATGATCTATAAAATGTTTAAAGATATTTGACTCACGGTTTTCGTTTATAATATCTTTCAGATATTCTTCAAAAAGCAGTTTCATGCTCCTGTTGATCACTTCCTTGGATTTCTTCACTTTTACATTGGTATAAATCCTGGCATAATTAAAATTCTTCAAACTCAAAAGCTGCTGCGATGTTTCTTCGTCAAAAGCTATATAGCCTTTGTCCAGGCTGTTCACGATCACACTTTTCACCAGGGTATCTATGATCTTGCTGTTCCGAGACCCCAGATATGCCACATTCTCTGCCGGTAATTCTTCCCTTTTCAAAATATTCAACCGGATAGCATCCTCAATATCCTGACCAATATACGCTATTGTATCCGAGATGCGAACTACGCAACCCTCCATGGTCGCAGGCATCCAGCCAACTTTCTCACCTTCTTTCTTCTGACTGATGTATTCCTGTATTTCGCTTTCGCTCTTTTCCAGATTCGGTTTTAATACTGTATTATGAACTTCTCCATCATGCGAGATAATGCCGTCTCTCACCTGAAAAGTTAAATTTAATCCCTTGCCCTGCCTGCTGATATTATCCACAATATGCAAACTCTGGACATTGTGGTGAAAATAACCCAGCCCGTGCTTAATACAGCAGCTGTTTAACGCCTGCTCTCCATCATGCCCAAAGGGGGTATGTCCCAGATCATGCCCTAAGGCTATTGCCTCTATCAGCTCCAGATTCAAACCCAGAAACTTGCCAATGGTCCTGCTGATCTGCGATACATAAGTGGTATGCAAACTCCGGTTGGTCATCTCTTCATCAATCAGATTGGTGAATGAAAACACCTGTGTCTTGCCCTGATACCGCCGGTATGCTCCGCTATAAAGTATCCTGTCCCTGTCCCGGGCAAATTCAGATCTCACTGATTGATGCAGGTCTTTGTGCAGTCTCCGGGCTGAACTATCCCGGCAGGCATATTCGGAATAGTACTTTTCGTCTTCATTGATCTTGTTCTTATATATCTCACTCAGTTTCTTCAAGTCCATCTTCACTCCCTGTTTCTGGCTGTTTCTCCACCTTTCGATAACTTATATACACGGGGTAATTTCCTTCCCGCATTTTCTTTTCCTCAAAATATGTTACTATATGTCCATGTCGAGGAATTTTTGTACTGCCTCCCCTAATGGGTGCAAAATCACTCCGTTCAGCAAAATGACGCAGTATCCACTGAGCATATTCTGCATGGTCTGTCTGTATCTCAAGCACCCCCCGCTCCTCCAGTATCTGATAAAGAACATCCAGAAACTTATGCTGGATCAAACGACGCTGATTATGCCTTCGCTTGGGCCAGGGATCTGGGTGGATTATGCACACTTTCCTGATCGAACCTGCAGGTATATACTCAATCAGGCTATCATCCACAAATAGATCAAGTACTCTTACATTACAGTGCCGCCGGGGCTGCAATTGCCGCAGTGTGTATGTTATCCTTTCCTTATTAACCTCTATCCCCAGATAATTATGCTGCCAGTCCAATAGCGATTGACCCACCAGATATTCACCTCTGCCAATGCCAATCTCCAGCACTACTGGCTGCTCGTTCCCGTATATTTCTTCAAAATTAAAATGCTTCCCTTTCTCTGCCTCTATCTGAAATATACTCCGTTTCTGCTCCACTTCCTGCAGTATCTTCTCATTTACTAATCTGCGGCTCATATTTATTCTCAGTTTACCTATATTTTTTTTCTATTCCGGATCTACATGAATAGTAGCTTCTAATTGCAGTCTTGACCGCAATAATTCCTCTATCTGCAACAGGATATCATGTCCAAAACTGATCTGCCACTCCTTGGGCATCATTACATGAAAGGTAAGCTCCTTATGCTCACCATACTGGTGCACATGAAAATGATGCGGATGCAGCTCAATCTCATTTGCCATAGCTATCTCTGCACAAACCTGCAATACTTCAGACCTCAAATTATCATCAGCACATTTACCCAGCAGCCGGTCTGCCGAATCAATAAATATCTTATAAGCTGTGTGACCTATCAATATAGCTACCAGACAACTCAAGACTACATCCATCCACCAGAATTTGCCTCCCGCAATAATTCCCGCCAGAACGACTACAGAGGATAATGCATCTGATCTATGATGATATCCATCGGCTATCAAAGTAGATAAATTATGCTTCTTCCCTAAACGCAGGGATATCTGGGCTAGAGCTTCTTTTATGATCACAGACAGCACTGTAACAATTATCGCCACGCTGCCATAATTCGCTGCTTCCCGATGATGAAATTTCACAACGGCTTCCCGGATAAATTCTGCACTCACAATTGCCAGCAGCACTCCTATCAGCATTGTGGCGATCAATTCCGCTCTACCGTGTCCGTATGGATGCTCATGGTCTGCCGGCTTGCTTGAAATCCGGGCACTGATAAGCACTATCACTGAAGTAAGTGAATCAGATAACGTATGCCAGGCATCTGCCACTAATGCCAGCGAAAAACTCACTACTCCTGCCCAATACTTAAGTCCTGCCAGCAGTATATTCACCACGATTGATAACCAGCCTTCCGTTCTAGCTGCTCTATCTCGAATTTGGTTATCCTCTTTCAAAAACTTCCTGTCTGATCCTTTCAATTTAATTACCCCTTGCTTCACTATCTCATTATATACAATGCCAATCTGTCTTTATTAATATCATCACCTAATGGTCAACTAAATTATTTTTATCTTATCACTTCAAAACACCACAACAACAACAAAGCACGAACCCATATTTTATTACAGGATGGTGCTTTGTAGCTGTGACTTAGTTCTACCTGGCGGCTAACGTATATATTTTATAGGACTTATAGGTCCTATAGGTCTTATAGGTATTATAATGGAGCAAACTTCAGTTTTTTATTTTGCTTGACTAACATTCTCATCATGAGATTTAGAAACAGGGAGTATAATTATGAAAAGCGTAGATAGAATTGATATGAACCGGAAGTGGCCCATACCCTCCTGGATACCTATGCTTCTGCTGGTAGCAGCCGTGCTGGGATTATTACTCGGCAGATGTGGTCATGCAGCCCGGGATAAATATATCGTGTTTTACAACGTGGAAGTTCAGGAAGCCACCATGGCAAATATAGATGTCACTTTTGAAGCATATAACCGCTCTAAGGTGGATTTTCAAAATGAGGGAATACTGATAAGAGCTTATAACGAGGCAGGAGAAGAGATAGCCAGTAAAATCACCACAATAGACCTGGAATCAGGCACTCATAAGCGATTTCTGAAAGTACTCACCAAACTGACAAAATTGATCAAAACCAAAGAAGATGTCCGCAATGTTACAGTGGAACTCTATCATTCCAGTTTATTTAAATAGGAGTATAAGATGTTAAGAAACAGGAAGATATTATTAGCCGTTAGCGGTGGAATTGCAGCCTATAAAGCAATAGAGCTTTGCAGTATGCTCAAAAAATCAGGTGCGCAGGTCAAAGTGATCTTTACAGAAAATGCCGGTAAATTTGCCTCAGAACTCACCTTTGAAGTTATCTCTCAAAATAAGGTGTATTCTTCACTCTGGAACGCCGCAGTGCCAATTCCACATATAGAACTGGCAGACTGGGCAGATATGATCGTGATTGCCCCCGCCACTGCCAATGTGATCGCCAAAATAGCTCAAGGTATAGGCGATGATCTGCTTTCTTCCACCATGCTGGCTGCCCATTCGCCGGTTCTAATTGTTCCTGCCATGAATATCAATATGTATAACAATGCTGCCACAGCAGCAAATATCGAGCTACTGCGAACCAGAGGCTTTCTCTTTATGGAACCGGAATGCGGTATGCTTGCCTGCGGTTATCAGGGCAAAGGCAGATATCCTGCTAATCAGGAGATATTATACTATCTTATGACCTACCTGAAACATGGTCTTGCCTGGAAAGGAAAAAAAGTGCTGGTTACTGCGGGAGCCTGCCGCGAAGATATTGATCCCATGCGGTTTATCACTAATCATTCTACTGGAAAAATGGGGATTGCTCTGGCGCGGGCAGCTCACATTCTGGGGGCAGAGGTAACTTTGATTGCTGCTCATGTAACAGCCAGTCTGCCTGAATATATCAATACTATCAGGGCTTATAACGCTGAAGAGATGTTAGCCGCCTGTACAAAGGAATTTCCTGAAACCGATCTTTTGATCATGAATGCCGCTGTAAGTGACTATAAACCGGCAATTACTCAAACAGAGAAGATCAAAAAAGCCGGGAATCTCACCCTGGAACTGCACAGGACTGTTGATGTGCTGTCTGCCCTTGTAAAAATGAAAAAACCAGGTCAATTGATCTGCGGGTTTGCAGCAGAGAGCCAGGATATTGTTGCTGGTGGAAAAGCAAAGTTAGTCAAAAAGAATCTCGATTATATAGTAGCAAATGATTTGAGAGTAGCTGGAGCGGATCTCACATCCTGCACCTTTATTTCACCAGAAAGCCAGATAGATATGATAGGAGAAAAATATCCGGTTGCCTTGCAGATTCTGGATTTTATCTCACCGGATATAATCAAAGATGAAAAGTAATCAGGCGATTGTTATCACAGGTGCCAACGGTAATCTGGCGTCCTATTTCAACCGTCAGGCGTTGGAAAAAGGTTATAATCTAATCCTTTTTTATAATCATCAAAATACCAGACTTCAGGCTTTGCAATCAGAATTCAGTCAGAAAATCAGATTAATAAAAACTGATTTTGCAGAATCAAAAGATTTAAAACCGGAATTAGACAGCATTATCAGGAGCACAGGCTGGCAGATTGACGCTTTATTTCATTGTTCCACTGCCCGTTCCAGTGATTTTCAGTCGCTTTCTGACAGCACACCGGAAACCTGGGAACGGATCATAGATGTAAATGTGAAAGGCACTTTCAGAATACTGCAGGCAGTGCTGCCTTATTTTCGCCAGCAAAGACATGGGAAAATCGTGCTGCTGGGCAGTAATGTAACCCGCATTGGCTTACCACGAGGTTCTGCCTACAGCGCTTCCAAGGCTGCTATTGCCAATATCAGCCGCAGTCTGGCTGCCGAAGAAGCAAAATATAATATTTTTATTAATACTATTTCACCGGGACCTATCAAAATTGACGATAGTCATTTTTCGGAAAGCTACCGTAAATTCCGGGAAGAATACTATCGTGAAAAAATGAGTGAAATCCCCCTGAAACGCTGTGCTTCTTTTGAAGATGTTTGCGGTCTTGCCTGGTTTTTGATCTCGGAAAATAACCAGTATATTACTGGAGAGGAATTTTATATCACCGGTGGAAAACTCTAAAAAACTGATTATCCTGCTGCTGTTTATCCTGATAGTGACCAATCTGCAGGCGGAAAAGGAAAAAGCCTTTGCTTTTTACCCGTTTGGAGCGTATTCAGAAGAGACCAGTGTCTTTCTGGGCAGTTATGCACTCTATACCTTCCGTCCTGAGAACCTGCCGGAAAATTATAAACCTTCTTCACTGGAACTTAATCTGATTGTCAGTTACAAAAAACAGGTTCGTATTCTGCTGCGTAATAAAATCTTCCTCGCTGAGGGTAAATATTCGCTGGGTATTCCCCTGAGATATTATCTATGGCCCACTACTTTTTACGCAGTCGGTAATCAGGAAAATACTGACCTTAAAGAGGATTATACGCGGCAGTATTTTGAATTTTATCCCTATTTTCAATATCACTTTAAGAAAAATATCACCTTTTCCACAATTGCCTATCTGGAGAAAAGCAGGATCACTAAAAGCGATACAGAAAACAGTCTCCTTGCTCAGAATGTGACCGGATATGATGATTATCTGCTCTCCGGAATTGGTTTTGGTTTGAATCGTGATACTACTGATAAAGGCTATTTCCCCACCTCCGGCAGCTCGCTTACCTATCAGGTGCAATTTTATCATAAGTCTATTGGCAGTGACTTTAATTTCCGCAAATCCACTTTTGATTATCGCAAATATGCTACTCTTTCACCAAGTCAGACATTGGCTGGTCAATTTCTGCTTAAAACAGTTTCGGGGACAACTCCTTTTGAGAAATTACCTGATCTGGGCAATGAAATAAGGGGATTTGACAGCCATAAATACATTAATGATCAGATAGTCATGCTGAGACTTGAAGACCGGATTTTCCCCTGGCAGAAAGCCGGATGGCAACGCTTTGGCTTTGCCGCCTTTCTGGAAACCGGGCAGGCAATGGCTTCCTTCTCTGAGCTGAGCATCGATCACCAGAAATATTCTGCCGGCATAGGCTTGCGTTATATTATGCTGCCTTTGCAGAAACTAACCCTGCGTTTTGATTTTGCTGTCAGTGAAGATGGCTATGAAATGGAAATAATATCATTTGAGGCGTTCTAATGAAATCTATATCACTTATCTTTATTCTTGTTTTCTCAGCCCTCTGTTTTGCTCAGTTCGGAGCTGGCGAAGAACTTAATTTTGCCATCAGCTACGGTATTATCACTGCAGGAAGCGTGAAAATGACCGTAGAAGAAACTGTTAATCAGGATTCTATTCCCACTTATAAAGTTACTTCCAGGGCAAAGACCACTTCTTTCTTTGATAGACTTTATAAAGTGAGGGATTTGATCGAAATTGAGTTCTCCCAGGACAATTTTCAAACCTTTCGTTATCATAAAAAACTGAGCGAGGGTAAATACAGACAAAACAGAATCAATCTCTATTATCCACTAGCTGGTTATGCAGACTACCTGAAAAAGGATAAAGATGCTAAAAAATGGACTGAAACAAAATACGATATTCCAGTTCCTGCCCGTGATATCTTCACGACCTTCTTCAGTGTCAGGAAACTGGAATTTGCCGTAGGTGACACGATAAAGGCTACTGTAACCGAAGATGCTAAAACTAATACTGTTAATATCCTGATCAGAAAAATTAAAAATATTGAAACTATCTTCGGTGATATTGATTGCTATGAACTGGAACCTCAATTGCGGGGAACTGATTCTATCTTTAAACAAAGTGGTGACATCTATATTTATCTCACAGCTGACGAGGCAAAAATACCGGTGCTGCTGGAAAGTGAAGTGATCTTTGGCAGTTTTCGTGCTACCTTAGATGGTTATAAACCTGCTACAGCAACACAGCCTTAGTTGACTTAAAGAACAAAACTGTTCAATCTAATTTTGTCATTTACTTATCTCGGAAGATTATAATTTGAGGTAGGAAATATCAATCGCTCAGTTTAGGTAAAAGTAAAATATCGGTGTATGTATTTTTGAAAATGGGCAAAAATGTAATATTTTGTTGTAATTGATATTATTACAGTTAGTTATGGCATTACATTTTCCTTACATTTCCTTACATTTTTTTTGATTTCCTTACTTTTTGTGACTTATTACTATCTACTTTGATCGTGAAATGATGGGAAGGTGAGAAAGCTGGAAGGTTTGAGAGCTAGAAGATGGGGAAATGAGTAAGAATTTTGCTTTGCTTTCATAATCAACCTCCTTTTTTATAAAACTAATTCACTAACATGGTCAATATTGCCCTAACATGTAATCTTGTGAAGGGGAAAAAATCCATTTTATTGTTGTTTTAGACTTAGTATGTATGGGAAGTGGGGGGAAATTGAGAAGTTGAGAAAGTGCAAAGATGAAGAATAGAACACTGATTAGACGGATTTTGCGGATGATAGCGAATAAGATTTGCGAAGGTGCTATGTTTAAGAAAAAAGGATTATTGGTCCTCCTTCATTTATTTAGCTCTTTCCCGGCTTTCACCAATAGAGCATGAAATTCCTGCATAATACGGTATTCATCCGGCATTTGCTGTTCGCAATATTGCCTGAGCTTATCATAAGCCAGATCATATCCCTTTATTCCGGCAGCTTTGAATACTCTTCTGGTATAGTTATCTATCACCATAATGCTTTTTTGATAGGCATATAACAGGATTGAGTCTGCCGTTTCTCTGCCAATACCCCACAATGAAAGTAATTCTTCTCTATCTGGCATCCTTCCTTCTAATCCTGCAAAGAATTGGATAAATATCTTAAGTTTTCGGGCTTTCTGATTGTAGTATCCACTGGGTCTTATCAGCTCTGCTAAGTGTTCCAGCTTCATTTCTCTAAGTCCTCTGGCAGATAGAGCCCCAGCTTCTGACAGATTGTGCAAAGCTTTTTCCACATTCAGCCAGTTAGTATTCTGCGTAAGAATTGCTCCTACGGATACTTGCAGTCTGTCATCATCACTATCAGGCAGACTGTAATTTCCAGGATGATAGCTGGTGTATCTTCCCTCAGGAGCAGAACCTAAAAGGGGCCACCAGCCCTGCTGCCCATATTTCTCTAACAGTTCTTTGTATAGTTCCTGCAATTATCTTATTCTTCCACTGGAAATTCCGTGATCATCCCCACTACAAACCGCATGATCAAAGCCCCATCAAAAGCATCTATACTGTCGTCACCGCTTACATCAGCTCTTTGCAGCCGCTCTTCTTCCCAGGGCAAAGGATCAATTTCCGGCAATGGATCAATCCCCACAAAATACTGAAGTGCCAGCGAGGCATCATACGCAGTAACCTCTCCATCATCATCTATATCACCATAAGCAATCACTTGTTCCGCACTGAATACTTCATAGATAACATCCAGCAATTCTTCGTTATGGTCACCATTAAATTCCCAGAACATCGCTCCGCCCAGCTCCATATCCAGCACATACTGCGCCTTAGAGGCAGTAGAAAGCGTGTCGCAATAAGTGATCATCACCTGAGATGAGGCATTATACAGCCAGGAGGCCATTGCTTCTTCATCCCGGAAATTCTCATAACCATTTACGCCAATATAGTTCGCCTGCAAATCATAATAATCATAAACCCCATTTTCCCAGGTGCCAAACCAGGGACAATTTGTCCACTCCTGATACAAGCCGTTATTAGCATTGGTCACACCGGCAAATCCTCTTCCATAAAAAGGGAAGCCAACCTGTAATTTATCACTGCCAATTCCTGCTTCCAGATAAGTCTGCACAGCAGCATCTGTATTATAGCCGCTGTAATACGGTTCCGGCAGCGGATCATCTTCCTGAGGATAGATAGCTGATAAATGACCCGTCACTGCATCTCCAGCACCGCCCCAGGGTCCATGAAAATCATAAGTCATGATATTGAACCAGTCCAGATAAGGTTCCATGCCTGTAAGATCATGATTAGCTATCTTTTCCGGACCTGCCGGAGTGGCTACAGTCAGCAGGTAATCTCCGGCAGCATCAAGCTGTGCTCGCAACTCTGCCAGAAGTAAAACAAAATTCTCAGGATCATCAGGACTGTAGTAGTTAGTTTCTAATCCCCCGCTAACGGGGTATTCCCAGTCAATATCCACCCCGTCAAATTCGTAAAGCTGAATAAAATCCACACAAGACGCAGCAAAATTCTGTCGTGATTCCTCTGTAGCTGCCACCAGTGAAAAATAAGCTGACCAGGTCCAGCCACCCACAGAGATAAGCGTTTTTATCTCAGGATAATTTGCCTTTAGTATCTGCAATTGATGAAATGAGCCGCGTAATGACCCTGGTTCCCAGCTATCCCCCGGATAAAATTTATCAATATCGGCATAAGCATCACCCAGCATAATTTCGAGTGTTGTTGAATTGATATTGGCAAAGGCATAATTAATATGGGTGATCTTCTCAGCCGGAATATCAGTAACATGATAATCTCTCACATACACTCCCCAGGAAGTGAAATACCCGATTATCCGCTTATCCATGTCCGCAGATAAACTCAATACAAGACATAAAATAATAAATACCATTAATTTCTTCACTTTTCTACTCCAATTCTTTCCAAGCTATAAGCTTTCTTAACAAAAGATAACTTATAACAAATAGATATGTTAAAATTAGACAAAACATCTTAATTACCTGCTAAATGTCAATATTTTGTCTCAATATCTTGCATCCCCCCGAAATTAAAATATTTACTGACTTTAAAAATGCCCTGAAAAGGCTTTACAATAATAGCCATGGGTTTTTAACCCAT
>JAIPGP010000087.1 GCA_021735645.1 Candidatus Cloacimonadota bacterium | reverse complement strand
ATAAAGCCTTAATCAGGATGATTAAGCTACATTAAGATTTAACTCCCACAGCATCATTAAAACTTGCTGTTTCGCCCTTATGCTCTTCACTTATAACTTTACCTTAACGCTGATCTTGCAACTATTGAGTCCTGCCTGACTTTTAATTATGCCCTATTCACCATAATTAAAATTCGGGTGTTGAACACGCTCCCAAATTCCCATCTTCCCATTTTCTCCCCTTCAGACCATCGTCTCACGATAATAGATAGAAAATGTAAGGAAATGTAAGGCCATAATTACCTGCAATAATATTAATTACAACAAAATATTACTCTTTTGGCGTTTTTTGAAGTTTACCCCTACTATTATATTATTAAAAAAACATCTTTCTACAATAATTTCTTCACTATTCACTCTTAAATAACACATTACATATCTCAAATAAAATGTGACCAAAATGTAACTTCTTATTTTATTGATTAACATGCTTTTAACTCATTAAATTACATTTTCGCCCCTTTTTTGCAAATACATACCCATTATTTTAATATTTTTTTTAGCAGTAGTCTTTGGTAAAATTGAGTTAAAGATTATTGTAAAATTCGGGTCATTTTAATATCTTTGAGATCAGGTGTTCTGAAGTTAAATAAGATTACATAATCTTTATAAAGCTCCAGCAAATGCTGGAGCTTTCTTGTTATAACAGATGGAAATAATCAGCGAGTATGCCAGTCCCAATCTATCGGAATGAACAGTATTACATTATTTATGCACCCGCCTGATAAATTCTTCTACTTCCGGGATACCGCCCTGATAGATCAGATAACCATTATACGGCTCACCTCTGGTGATTTCTCCACTCACAGGCGTCAGCATCATCTCTTTCACTTTCTCCAGATCACTGGTTTGTCCCAAGACCCAGCCCAGTTTGATATACGCCACTTCCGGCAGCATATTCTCGGCTGGAACAATACCCATAGACATGAGATCTCTGCCTGTGTCATACACAAACATGTGCACATAGCCCCAAAGCGTCTGTACTGTCATATAAATAGCTACGCCGGCTGCCGCTGCCCGTTTTATCGCCGGATAGATCAGTTTATTTACATGTCCCAGCCCTGTTCCGGCAATCACTATACCCTTATATCCGTTTGCAACTAAAGAATCAAAAATATCAGGCTGCATATTAGGATAATAATATACAATTGCCACTTTCTCTTCAAAATAGGGTAATATCTTCACATTATGGTCATTACGCCGCTTATTAAAGACGCTGTGGATGTGGGTAACGCCTGCTCTGGTTACTGTTCCTAAAGGTACATCACCAATCGTCCGGAAGGTTGAACGGTAGGAGGAGTGCATCTTCCGCACCCGCGTGCCTCTATGCAGCAGTCCGTATTCATCAGAAGTAGGTCCAAACATGCACACCATCACTTCGGCAATATCACCATGCCCTGCTGCTGTAGCTGCGTGCATCAAATTCAAGGCTGCATCTGAAGAAGGTCTGTCTGATGATCTCTGAGAACCCACCAGCACAACCGGTATTGGCAGATTCTGGCACATGAATGTGAGTGCCGCTGCTGTGTGATGCAAGGTATCTGTTCCGTGTCCGATTATAATTCCCTGCGTTCCCTTTTCTATCTCTTCGCCAATTGTGATTGCCAGTTTCTTATACTGACTGGGTCCCATATTTTCACTGAAAACGGCAAATACTTTTTCTGTGTCAAGATTGCAGATGTCTGCCAGTTCCGGTACTGCCCCATATAGCTCTCCCGGTGAAAATGCCGGTATCACTGCTCCTGTCCGGTAGTCAAGCCGCGAAGCAATTGTCCCGCCGGTTCCCAGCAGCTTCACTTTTGGCAGTCCTTCGGTATAGGGAAATTCCTTCTCCGGTATTTTATAATGTGCTTCCTTGTATCCCAATTCAGTCATCTCAGTAATTGTGTGCACATCCACTCCCACATTATAACCTGTTGCCAGTTTCAATACTATATGTGTCGTGTCATCATTTTCCGAGCGAGGTAAGATTATTCCTTTAAATTCTCCCCGGCTGGATTTTATCAGCGTGTCACTCCACACCCGTACATTATATTTCTTAATAGTTGCCAGCGCTTCACCTTTATATCCCTGTATGCTTTCTGTCATAATATTACCCCTATTGTTCCACTAATTCTTTGATTTTTGCCTGCACTAATTCCATCTTCACATTTCCCAGTGCCTGATTACGCAATTTGCCCATCACCCAGCTTATAGCCTTATGATCGCATTTCATCTGGCAATTCTTTAATACACTCTCGGTGAAATAGGGGATTTTACGGAACAGGTCTTCTGCTTTCTCCTGTTTCCAGTTTAATAAGTTTAATACAGACTGATAATCAATTTTTGGATGTTCAATGATTATGGAAAGCATCTCTTTGATAAGTTCCCAGCGGATATCATGCTCCTGCAAAAAGCTGAATAAACTATATAGATTATTAAAATTGTAACTTTTTTTATTTAATCGCACTTTTCCTTTTATATAATGAGCTATCAAAGTGCACACAAATCTGGCTTCCACCTCAAAATCCTCGATGATCTTTTCCGCGATGGGCATCAGATTATTACGTAATAAATAAGTCCAGCAATCTTCAGGTACTGACCATTTACTCAATTGCTCTAATCTCACCGGCAATTCTACCGGTAGCTGGCTGCGAAGTTTCACGATCAATTCTTCTGCTACTGGAATCGGGGCAGAATCTGTGTCCGGATACATCCGGTCTGCTCCCGGCAATACCCGTTCAAAAAGAGTTGTCCCATTTTCAAGCCCCTTACGTGTTTCACGAGGTATGCCGGCAAATGCCATTTGACAACGTTCTTCAATTGTCTCAATTCCTGTTGCAATGTCTGCTTCTGGTCCTGCAAAACATATCCAGGCATCATGTTTCCCAAAATCTAGTTCTGTCTCAATTAATTTCGCTAAGGCAGCAAATTCAACTATGTCCGGCATCTCTGAATGTAGTAAGTTGGGCTTCTCAAGACAGGCTATCACTTTCAAACGGTCACTGATCTCTGAAGCAAAATCTCTACCTGGCTGAGTGAAATGTGATAATATCCCTTTAAAGCCCGGTAATAATACTGCTACTAACTGCAGATCAGCTCCCGGAAATGGCAAAGTAGTTCTCACATCTTCAAGCTTCAACTGCTTGGTGATCACTCTCCAGCTATCTGGTTTCAGGATTTTCTGATTCAGACGGTCTTTGATCACCAGTAAAGATTTCTGACGGTACGCCTCTATATGAGTGAGCAGCGGTATCCAACTGATATGGGCTACACCCTTGATCTCAATCCGTGTCCCTCCTGTCACACTCACATTCACATCTTCACGCGCAGCACCAATACCGGTTCGCACTTTCCCGGTCGATCTTGCCAGAAATCGCAGATAATGAGCCGCTTCAGCTACTTCCTGCGGCGTGAGCATCTCTGGATAAGTTACCATCTCTATTAAGGGCATGCCAAGCCGGTCGGTTGCATAAATCCGCCGATGTCCTATATCTGATACTTCCCGACAGGAATCTTCCTCCAGACTTAACTGGATTAAGCGTATATTCTTGCCCGATAAGGGTATCTCGCCCTCTATACCTATTATCGCTGTCCGCTGAAAACCGGTCGGTATGCTGCCATCCAGATACTGCTTCCGCGTGATATGTACTTCGCCAACTATATACTGCTTTAATAGCAGGGAAATCTCCATGGCTATTTCCAACGCCTGCCGGTTTAAGGGAAAGGGTGGGGTGTCATCTACTTCATAAGTACAAGCTGTCTGGTTCTTTAATCGGTAGATGATCTCTTTACGAGTCCGGAATTCCATCAAAGCGGTTCCATCATATTCGCCTAATTCACTCAAAGTGGGACGCATATGCCGCACCAGCTCGGCATCATAATCATCAAATTCCTGATAAACACCCACCGGACAACGGCAGAATAATTTCTCCCGCGTTCTTAACTGCTGATGTATCTCCAGTCCACTCTTGAAACCCAGGCCCGTATATGTTGCTCTCGTAGCTTCGCTAAACGGCGTATAACCAACCTCTTGACGGGTTCGTTCAAAATTCTGAACAGCATTGTATTCACTATCCATAAACATTCCTTAATATTTTTTATATTTTCACAGTAAAGAACTTTGCTAAGCCTTTCATGTCCAGAATTTTTTTTCTTGCCAGTATTGAACTGAAAAAAAAATTATACGAAGAGGGAAATTAATGAAAAAAATATATCTAATTGCAGCTTTATCGCTTATTATGAATTCTCTTTTTTCGCAGGATTTTGTTCTGCTGGAAAAGAAACTTGCTGAAAAAAATATCGCACCCCGGGAAAGAGTTGATCTCCTGCTGGAAGTAATTGATGCCGGCAAGAATCTGAATCCTGACTCTCTGCTTGTCTTTGCCGAAGAAGCATACTTTCTCGCTCAGGAAAATCACTACCTGCTCGGCAAAGCAAAAGCTGCCATCGATTTAACAGATATTTTCCAGAGAACCAGAGATTTTGAGCAGGCAAATGATTATCTCTCTATTGCCGCATTACTTGTCCATAAACACAAATTCACACAGCTATTAGGCGAAATTCATTACCATAAGGCTATTAGTTTTATTTATCAACCAGATTTTAAACGGGCGCAACAGGAACTGAATGCCGCTGAAAATTATATCGAATTCCTCAATCCTAAAACCGTTATGAGAATTTATAATAACCTGGCGAATATCTACTTTAATACCTCTAACTATGCCGCCGCTCTCGATTATTACCTGAAACAAAAGACAATTGCGGAAAAACAGAATGATCTGCTGGAACTGGGATTTTGCTGCGCGGGTATTGGCAATATTTACAATTATATTGCCATGTATGAAGAAGCAGAAGAATATTATCTGAAATCTATTGAAGCGCTCAGCAAATCCAGGAAACCTTATCTTGTTTACTCTGTGAAAAGTAATCTCGGTACGGTATATTCCCAAACTGACCAGCCAAAGAAAGCCAGAAAACTTTATGAAGAACTGCTGCAGCAGGCTCTCGAATTAAAAGATACCGAGGGTCTTTATATCGTTAATAATAATTTTGGCTTGATCGAAATGAATTCCAATAAAAATTATACCAAAGCTCTTTCATACTTCAATACTGCTCTGGAATATGCCGTCAAGTCCGGTGATGATTTTAATATAGCTAATGCCCTCACAAATATTGGTGCTTCCTATCTGGGGCTCGAAGATCTGGATAATGCTTATGACTATCTTAATAGAGGCCTTCAACTGGCTGACAAAATTCAAGCTAATGAAATCTCGGCAATGGCTCTCAAATATCTTCTCAAAATCAAAACTTCTACTATTGCTGACCCCGAGGTAAGCGATCTCATTACAAAGTTTCTGGAAGTTCAAAAAAAACTCGGCAAAGATAATACCGCCGGCGTCCTGCAGACCAATCAAATATATGCCCAGCAGCTTTTTGACCAGAACCTGGAAGAGATCAAACTTAATGAGCAGATGGCTCATAAAGACTTCAAACATCAAAAACGCATTATCTATTTCTCTATTGCTTTCCTGGTGCTGCTCACTGCCGCTCTCTGCCTGCTTATATCATTTAATAAAAGGCTTCGCAAACTCAGAGATTCGCTGCAGCAGAAAGTGAATGACAGTATTAACCAGATTCGGCAGCAGGACTCTCTCCTCATCGTGCAAAACCACCAGGCTGCCATGGGCGAAATGCTCTCCATGATTGCTCACCAGTGGAAACAGCCTCTTAATTCCATCGCTGTCATTGCCCAGAATATTGAAGATGCCTATGACTATGATGAGCTTAACCGGGAACTCATCCAAAAATCCGTCAAAGATACTATGGACCTGATCTCTTTCATGTCCAATACCATTACCAGCTTCAGAAATTACTTCATTATTGGCGAAGAAGACCAGTTCTCACTCAGCCAATCGATTGAACTCAGCCTCGAGTATTCTCAGGTGATTTTCAAAAATTATAATATCTCTTCTCAATGCTATTGCCCTCAGGATTTCAAGCTCAATGGTCAGATCAATCTTCTCGTGCAGGTGCTTCTTATCCTCATCAATAATTCCCGTGATGCCTTTGCCCAAAACCAGATACCTGAAAGAACCATCAATATCTCCACCAGCTCTGACGATAATAACCAGATCGTTCTCATTTATGAAGACAACGCCGGCGGTATTCCAGATACTTTCATTGATAAAATATTTGAGCCTTATTTCTCCACCAAAGATAGGGATAAAGGCACTGGCATAGGATTATACATCGCCAAATCAATCATCTCCAAAAAATTCCAGGGAAATATCTCCGTAAACACCAATCCACCCCACACAAAATTCACCCTCACTTTCACCAATACCAAATAAATCACCAACTCCAGCTTCCTCCCTCCCAGCCCCAGATAACCTCACTCATACTTACCCAAGCCCCAGATTGTCAATGGCATTATAATTAGCTGCACCACCCTTCCCCTTTCCCCTTTCCCCTTTCCCCTGTCCCCTGTCCACTTTCCCCTGTCCACTTCGTCCACTAAGTCCTCTACGTCCACTAAGTCCACTAAGTCCACTAAGTCCACTAAGTCCACCATCCCCTCCCTCCACAAAATCCCGGCAATACACCACCCATACTGCAGCTAAACTGCAAACGGCATGACATTATATTGTTATGGCGAGCGCAGTTTGGGGACTATATAGGTGCTAAAATGGCATTTTATGGGCATTTATAGGGTAATAAGCGAAGATGTGGAGGGGTGGAAATGAGACGAAGAGCGAGGAATGTGAAATACTTATTTGACGGAAGTTGGAATTGGGTTATATTATCTTTGGAGTGGAAAGTATATTCAGGGGGCAAGACATGGCACGTGTAAGCGGAAGCAGGCATTTTCTGGAGCATTACTGCGAAATCCATGGTAAACTGGGGAACATAGTTTACCGGCGGAAACGCAATGGTGAGGAATATACCTATGAATACATCTATCATCCTAAATATGAACCTACAGTACTGAGCAGACGCAGTGACTGCATTGTGCGAGTAGCTGCCGGTTTCACTAATCCACAATATAAAGATTATCAGTCGATTATCAAGAAAATGTATTATTATTCGCCGTATTTTTTATATCCTGGTGAATATGATCTGCGTTGCAATACTTTCTTTAAGATAGTTCATAAGGGCAATTACAGGCTGCAGATCAATGGTGGAGCGGGGATGGTGCAGCATTTGTCACCGCGCAGCAAGGTGACGTATTATTTCACTGCTGAGGGAGAGTATGTGCTGCAGTGCTATAACGGGGGAATGTTATACAGTGAGCGAAAAGTGATCGTTATTGCGGCATCTGAGAGTCTGGAGGATGCTTATTCTCAGTGGTTTGAAGAGCATCTGGCGGAAGTGCTGTCTTCACCTGATCCGGCATTTGCTTCGTTGCCGATTTATCATCGCTATTTGAAGAGCAAAGGTGTATATTTAAATTTTTCCGGGAAAGTGGAAGACTTTGTTATATATCCGGCAAAAGAATATAAGTGTATGCACTCGCATAAGATAGGGAGTTATGCCCGGAACCGGCAGACGCAGTATTTTTGTGCTGTGATGCCAAAGGTACTGTCTTGCTGGCAGGGTGTAGGCAGTGATTTTGCGAGGGTGTGGGATAAGTATTACAACCGCTGGTTTCCGGATAATTATCGTAAAGGTAAGCATGGTAAGGCGATAGGCAGGCATCATTTATGGAGTAAGCTGGTCTTTAAGGCGGCAGGGGTGGCGGGTTTTGACTTGAAAACACTGTCTCCTGAGCATTGGCTGCCGGGGATAGATACCTTAGGTGATTTACTTACTGCTGCTGGTTATGATGGGTATGGCATGACAGAGGAAGAAAGAGATGTGAAGATTTTTTAGGGGGCGAACAGTGATCAGTGAAAGGAATGTAATACGCATTTCCTCATTTTCAATTTACTATTCTCACTTTTTTTCTTCTCACTTATTAGAATGTAATGAAAGATTTTTATTTAGCAACGAATAGACTTCATGGATTATGTCTTATCAAGGCAAAACCAGTAAGACGAAGTTTTTAATGTAATGTGAGTTAACTAATTACTCTTAAACAGGTTCAGTTCTTTAAGAAGTTCTATCAGCTGATTTTCCAGCTCAATTTCATCCCCGGCTTTATAGCCGGTGTGGCGGTAGTGAATATTACCATCCGGGGCAATAATGAAAGTCACAGGGATAGCTTCTACTTCTAAGAGTTTTTGCACTTCGCGTCCGGGATCCATAAGTGTAGTGAAGCTATAGCCTTTGTCTTTGATGAATTTTCTGGCTTTTTCCATAGTCCGCCTACTATCAGTGGTGATAGCTAATACTTCCACGTTGGGATATTTAATGTGTAGGGAGTCCAGATGCGGTAATTCCTGGCGGCAGGGTCCGCACCAGGTAGCCCAGAAATCTACGATCACTACTGTGCTGTCATTAAGAGTGCCATAAAGACTAACATCGTTTCCTGCGGCGTTTTCCAGAGTGAAATCCGGCATTTTCTTTGCCCATAGGATGATGGTTAAAAGAATTATAATAGCGGTAAATATGATTTTTTTCATCTAATCTCCAATCTAATTTCTCTAATTTTCCTGTGGAATATTATTCGTCACAGAAACAAATTTACGAATAGCAAAACACCTTTTCTGTACGCAATTCATACAGCGGATACATTCCGGCGACTGAAAATCTTCTCTGGGATCAAGACCCATAGGGCAATCCCTGATGCAGAGGTTACAGTTATAGCATTTATCTTTAATGAAAGTGAGTTTCAGGAGGCTGAAGCGGTTAAAGAGTCCCAGGAAAGCGCCTAAAGGGCAGATAGCGGTACAAAAGGGGCGTCTGGTGAACACGGCAGCAATGAGCACGATCAGGAGCAGAGATATTTTCCACCAGTAAAGCACGCCTATCAGATCTCTTAAGCTCTCATTTTTGAGTACGTGCGGAATGCCGGCACCTAGTGTGCCAGCGGGGCAGATAAGTCTGCAGAACCAGGTTTCGCGTTGAGCAAATTCCTGCTCATCTTCCGGTAATTGCGATACAAGTGTGATTTTTTCTTTTCCTGTTTCTGCTGAATGGGTAACTGCTACAAACAAAGGCATAATCACAACAAAAACCAGCAATATCACATATTTGATATATCTTGTCCATGTGGGAATTTTGAATTTGGGTGATGGTATGAGATGGAATAATTCCTGCACAAATCCGAAGGGGCAGAGCCAGCCGCAGGTCCAGCGACCAATAAGACCACCAACCAGCAGCAATAAACCGAAAGTGACGAATGAGAAGAATCCAATAACCAGAAAGTGCTGAAAAGTACCCACCGGACAGGCAAACACAGTAGTTGGCACTGAGTAGCAATTAAGCACAGGGATCGGGATATTCATGAGGAATTCCCGCACCTGGGGATAATATTTCACATAGAAATGTCCATCAATAACAAAAATCGCCATGATCAGAACGAAAAGGCGACTCCAGTTATGGACATAAAAGCTGAATTTCTGTTTCACAGGTTAACCTAACCTATTCCTATGCAGGACAGTCAGAGGGTGAGGGCATTACCGGCAATTTCATAAAATTCTTCCATACCGATGCCCACCAATATGAAAACAAACCCGATTACGAAGCTGATGCCCAGTAATACGGGTCTGATCACTAATGTAGCAGATTTTTTCATCATAAAACCTTTTGAGCTTATTTATCACCACAGGGATGCATGCATCCCCCACAGCCCTTTTCGGTCTGCGGCTCAAACTTCAGTTCAAATTCTATTTCTTCCGGTGGTTTGCAATAAGTAGCAAAGCACATCTGGTAGCCGACATAGATTTTCAGGGTGCAGCCTTTTTTACTGGCAGCTTCGCTGATGGTGAAAGGTCTTTTCAAGAGTACATCACCTTTGTAATTCATGATACCCAGTTCATCCAGATGACCACCCTGGGGCCAGATAGTTTTTCCAAATTCCACACCAGCGATAGAATCTACTTCCACATAGACGAAGTCTTCCTGTTTTGCCATGTGCATATCGGCAGGAACAGTGATTTTAGCAATCAGCGTATCGCCCACGATACTCACAGTTGCCAGTTTATCTGCATCCTCAGCCATGAGCATGCTGATGCTCATTAATACAATTACCAGTAGAACTATTTTCAATTCAACCTCCATAATATGGCTGAGAGGGCAGGAATCGAACCTGCCGCAGACAGTTTTAGCTGCCTGTTACTGGTTTTGAAGACCAGGTGAGACACCAGTCCCGTCCTCTCTGCGTTCCTTTTTGAGGATGGCATGCTTTTTGGCAAGATATTTTGTTGACTGATGGAGGGGGAAAAGTTTTTATAGGACCTATGAGACCTATAGGACCTATAACCGGAGGATGACATGACAGGCTTTCTATCAAAGAAGGGCAATTATCGGGAACTGCTTTCTTATAAAAAATCTCTGCTTATTTATGATGCCACATATTGCTTCTGCCAAAGGTTCCTTGATAAATATGACCGCACTATAGACCAGATGGTGCAGGCTGCCCGATCAGGAAAGCAAAACATTATTGAAGGTGCAAAAGCAGCAATGACATCTACTGCGACAGAATTGAAGCTGACCAATGTAGCTCGAGCCAGTCTGGAGGAATTACTGGAGGATTATCTCGATTTTATCAGAGTCAGAAATCTCAGACTATGGAGAAAAGACAGCAAAGAAGCATTATATGTCCGCAAGCTGGCATATCAGCCAAATGAATCCTATGACACTTACAGAGAATTTCTGGAAACAAGGTCTTCAGAAGTGTGTGCTAATATCATTATTTGCTTGATTCACCAGTGCAATTATCTCTTGAACCAGCAAATCAGGAGGTTAGAAGACGATTTCATCAAAAGTGGAGGCATCAGAGAGCAGATGTATAAAGCAAGAAACGACGCCAGAACGAAAGAAAAGGAAAAAGACAAAGAAGATGCCAAAAGATAAATATAGGTCCTATAGGACTTATAGGACCTATAACAAGAAATAATACCTAAAATCTGGTCGTGACATCCAGCCTGATCCCTTCAAAGGGTGATTGATCGTTGCAGACTCCGTTGCGGCAGACTTTTCCGCCTTTCTCACTGCCTGCGAAAAGGCGGATATCCGTATGTTCCCAGATGGGGGCAAAGAGTTCTACTCCCAGCTTGCCTTCTGATTTTGTGATATCTTCATCATTTTGAAATTTTAGAGAACTCAGCACTGAAAGCGAGTAATTTTTATAAATTCCAAAGTCCACCTGAAATAATGGCTCACTGTAGTCTTCTTCTTCTCCATAATTATCGTGCTGCTGGCGTTTCCATTCCACTCTCACCAGAACCGGTTTAGCTGCTATCATAAAATCTGCTTCCAGGCGGGGTGCAATTTCTTTATTCCATTTATATTCTTCAACACTGTCATCCAGCCGTTCCATCTGCCGGTATTCCGCATTTAATCCCCAACTGGCAAAGTCATGTTTATAGGTGCCATAAAAATCAGACTGGCTCACATTATCATCCGAAGCCCAGCCTTCTGAATAGTTCAGTTCCAGTTCATTTTTATCATCTGGTTTCCAGGATATAATACCCTGCACACCTTCTTCATCATAACCCGGCAGACTCCACTGTCCATATTCGGCAATTGGTTCTTCACAATGATTCACTGTAGGCAGTTCCGCCAGTCGCTGGTTGAAGTTTTCATAATCCTTATAAGCAGCGGTAAAGCGGAATTTTCCCAGATAGAGGTTCATATTACCAAATAAGGCAGAGCCTTCCAGGTCTTCCACAATATCCCAGTATTTCTTATTGGCAGCATATTCGGCACTAAGTTCAATGATCTTTGTATTAATCGAAATTCTCCCATCAAACACATCTCTACGGTTATATTGATAATCGATTCCATTCACATAGCTGCGGTAGCTCAAGGTGCTGCCGCCTAAAGTAAGCATTTTCGACAGGTTATAAGAGAAATCTGCTCCGGTGACAACGTCATCATATTCGGGATATTCTTTATTTGCCAGTGAGCCATATATTCCCTGCAGCATGAAATTATCATATTTAATTCTCATCTGCACGCCATCCAGCCGTTCATCAACATTCATATCAGTATTATTATAAGCATGAATCACCATGCCGCTGCCGAACACAGTTTCATAATTACCAGCTCTCACAAACAGGTTTTCACCATTATACTCACCATATCGCTCTACCCATTCATGTTTGATATCACTATTATCCAGATACTCGTCTGGTGCAAATCTGTCATATTTGGGTAGTTCACCATTATAGGTCATACCAAAGCGGAATTTATTATAATTTGCCGCAAAAGAAAGCTCGTTATCTATATAATGATGCAGAGAGTCTTCCGCTGTGCGATACACATAAGCCAGCTTGTTCATGCCGCTGATATAAAAATTACCGGCATTACCTTCCGGCGCTACAGCTTCTTTTTCAGGTTTCATATTCAGCCATTTGACAATGTTTTCCTCAATTTCTATCTCATCACCACGCTTATAGCCATCATGAGTATAAACTATGTTCATGCCCGGGGCTACCAGAATAGTTCGTGGCGGGTTAACCACATTAAAAAGTTTTAGTGTCACCTGTTCCGGATCAAAGAGATTAGTGAACAGATAGCCATTAGATTTTATATAAGCTTGAGCTTTGGACTGATGCCTCGGTTTATCAATATTAATTGCCAGCACTACCAGATCATCGGCATACTTCTCTTGAAAACTGCTCAAATGGGGCAATGCCTTTTTGCAGGGAGCACACCAGGAAGCCCAGAAATCTATGAGTACCAGTTTGTCATTAACATCAGAAAGACGTACCAGATTGCCGTCTGCATCCTGCAATTGAAAATCTCCTGCCTGCTGCTGTTTTTCAGAGGCAAAGAGCAGTCCCAGACAAAGTAACATTATAATTATCATTATTTTTTTCATAATTATTCTCCCCCCATCTTTTTGATCACATTATAGATATGTGCTCCGGAAATACTGGCATTTTCCACTCTATCCTGCAGCCAGACCACCAGACTAATTTTCTCAGGCAATTCTATATTGCTGACTACTGAGATAGCTGCGGAAGAAGCAGTTTCGTCATAATCCAGCTCAGCAGCACCTAAGACGCGATTTTCAAAATATACTGAAGGTGCGGTTGAATAATGCAGGTCAGGCTCTTCTTCCAGAAGCACTGCCCGTAATTGCAGATTCTCTCCACTAAATTCTAACAACTCTTCCCAGTTAACTGAGCCGGTAACGGTATTTCCTGAAATAGTAAGATCCAAACTTGTAAATCTGAATACCATAGTATCTGCCAGTGCCTGTTCATAGCGGCTTTTATAAGCTGACAGAGCAGCTGCTTCAGATCCGATGATCGGATATTCACCCTGCACAATAGAAGTTGGCTGTTCGCCGGCATTATAGTATAATGCTTCGGGCATATAAACACTTCCAGGGTCTTGATTAGAAATGTATTCCAGAACTACAAGCTGCCCACCATAGGTATTGAGCATTTCTTCCAGTTTTTCCGCTACTAATGGACAACTCCCGCAAGTAGTAGATGTGAAATATTGCATGATAACAACAGGAAATTCAGGGTTCAGGGGAGGGGGATCTATTTGATCGCCATAAAAGATAAAGTTACCATCTGTTTCGATTAAAAAATCTTCTTTTTCTGCTATCGCAAAACTGGTGTCTGGCAGAGTTATCCAAATCTTAAAAACTATCCGGTTAGTTTTCCAATATTCCATGTTCTTTGCACTAAGCATAAGATCTGGGCCATATTCCAGGAAATAGGACATGTATTCATGCTCGATATCGCTTTTAGTGTCATTATCATTAAGATAGTCTTCACTATACCAGTTCATAACACCATCTAATGAATCAAGGCTGGCTGCTGATAAACTAAGATTAAATTGTCCAAAACTCGCTTCCAGGTTTGCATCGTTATATACATCATGATCAAAGCGGTCACAGGCACTCACCAGCAGCAATGTCAATATTAGCAGCATTAAGGTTATTTTCATACTTCATCTCCACGTTATTTTTTAATTGTCTGATATTTTGTGCTTACTCCCTTGTGTCAAATCTAAAATCTTTTTCCGGTTTTTTTTTCATATTACACTTGCCTGTTAAGGCAGTGAACATAGTTAACATTGTAAACCTTGTTTACTGCGTTAACAGGGAGTTTATCTAATCTTTCCAGCTATAGTATAGACTACCTGAGATATTAAAGCAGCTTCGCAGGTGAATAGCATAAAAATATTTTACTTGACGTGAATAAAGACGATATTGATAAAAAAAAACAGACGAAGTGGTGGGGATATGAAAAAATTAAAAGCTTTTGATGGGAAAACTATTTATTATCAGAACTGGTTGCCGGCAGGGAGACCGCAGGCAATAGTTCAAATTGTGCATGGCATGGCAGAGCATTCGGGCAGTTATCAGGAATTAGCGGAGTATTTTGTGAAACGTGATATTGCTGTATTTTGTCATGATCAGCGAGGGCATGGTCACACAGCTGGCAGTAAAGAAGATTACGGTTATCTGGCAGATCAGGATGGCTGGCAATTGCTATTATCAGACATTCATCAATTAACCGATGTTATCAAATCTGCTTATTTCGATCTTCCCATATATCTGTATGGGCACAGTATGGGCTCAATCCTGGTGCAGGGTTACATTCGGAGGTGGGGCGCAGATATAGAGGGTGTGCTTATGAGTGGAATGCCGGTTCAATCTTCCTTGCTGCAGAAGATAGGCTGTTGGATTGCTAAAAAGGAAATGCAAAAATGCGGGGCACGACATCGTAGTAAAAGGCTATCGGCACTTTCATTTGGGAAATATAACCGCAAATTTCACAAGCCGGAAACTGCTTATGACTGGCTGAGTCGCGACAAAGAAAAGGTGGCAGCCTATATTGCTGATCCCTGGTGTGGCGGGACTTTTAGTTCCGGTTTTTTTGCTGACATGCTGGGCGGAATTCTGGATTTGCAAAAAAGTGCCGGGATGAAGGATATTCCTCATAATCTGGCATTTTTATTTTTTACTGGTGAGCGTGATGCCACGAATTCAAATGGTAAAAGAATCTGGGAAGTGATAAATTTTTATGAAAGGCATGGGTTTTATGATCTGGAAGCTATATTTTATCCAGATTGCCGGCATGATTTGAAGTTGGAGCTTAATAGAGAGATGATTTTTGCTGATATGTTAACCTGGCTGGACAGCAAAATCCGAATTTGGAAAAAGCATCGATGAAAAAGTATATTCTGGCAATTGACCAGGGTACTTCCAGTTGCCGGGCAGTGCTGTTTGATGCAGCTTATAAGGTAATTGGAATTGAACAGAAAGAGACAAAAACAATTTATCCTCAATCCGGCTGGGTAGAGCAGGATGCCCATGAAATCTGGGCAAATCTGCTTGAAGTGCTGCAGGGATTATTGCGAAAAACCAGTGTGAAGCTGGCGGAAATAGCCGGTATTGGTATAACAAATCAACGTGAGACAACAGTAGTGTGGGATAAAACCGGCAAACCGGTATATAATGCAATCATCTGGCAAGATACTCGAACGGCTGAGAAGTGCCGGCAGATGCAGAATTGTGAATTAGCAGGTTATATTCCTCAGGCTGCCGGACTGGTGATAAATCCTTATTTTTCTGCAACTAAGCTGGCATGGATACTGGAAAATGTACCGGGTGCCCGAGCGAAAGCGGCTAATGGTGAGTTATTATTTGGTACAATAGATAGCTGGCTGATCTGGAATCTAACGGCAGGAAAGCTGCACATCACAGATTACAGTAATGCATCGCGGACAATGCTTTTTAATATAAACGACTTGAAATGGGATGAAAAGATACTTCAATATTTAAATATACCACTTAACATGCTGCCGGAAGTGCAATCATCTTCGCAGGTTTACGGAGAAACAGCCAGAGACGTGCTGGGTGAAAGTCTGCCCATAGCAGGAATTGCCGGAGATCAACAGGCAGCACTTTATGGACAGGGCTGTTTTACAGCGGGAACTGCCAAGAACACTTATGGAACGGGTTGTTTTCTACTAATGAATACCGGTGGTGAAAAGGTGATCAGCAGGAGCAATCTGCTCACGACCATTGCCTGGGAAATAGAGGGGCAGGTGACTTATGCCCTGGAAGGCAGTGTATTTATGGGTGGAGCAATTGTTAAATGGCTGCGTGATGATCTGGGAATTGTTGGTACAGCAGAGGAAACAGAAGGGATTGCAGAAAGTGTGGCTGACAATGAGGGGGTATATTTTGTACCGGCTTTTGCCGGATTAGGAGCTCCTTACTGGGATACAGCGGCACGGGGAATTATCTGCGGATTAAGCAGTGGCTGCGGCAAAGCTCATATTGTACGGGCAGCCCTGGAGGCAATGGCATTTCAGACGCGTGATGTGCTGGTGTGCATGGAGCGTGATGCCGGCATGCCGGTGCAGGAGCTGCATGTAGATGGCGGGGCAGCAGCGAATAATTTTCTAATGCAGTTTCAGGCAGACATCTTAGGCTGCCAGGTGATCAGACCGCAGCAGATAGAATCCACAGTACTGGGCGCAGCAAAACTGGCAGCGCGAGCGTTAGTACCTTGCAACTAATATTCTGTCAATTTTTGGCAGAAATTTAATAATCTAAAGCTGGAATAAGCACTACCTCCTTAAGTCTTTCACCTGCTATGATGAGGGATTTACCAAGTTTCGTAAGATAGTATTTATAAGT
>JAIPGP010000086.1 GCA_021735645.1 Candidatus Cloacimonadota bacterium | reverse complement strand
AATATTGCTTCTGAAATTCAAAGAAACTTATCGTTTCATAATGTTTCATTAATAGACCTCCATTGAATATTTGATAGCAAATTTCCACCGAGTAATCTTATTGTCAAGTTTTACGGAGACAGCCGGATAGTCATTAAAGTTAATGTAGCAATTCCGCCACTGATCGTTCCAGAAGTAACATGGGATGTGAGAGCACTTTTCAGGCATGGTGTTTCATCAGTTATTTGCTGGTCACCACGACAATCTGCATATGTCCATGTTGAACCATCCTGACCGGTAAATGAACCACTTACATAACTTGAACCTGTTTCTGGGAAATTCGCAAATGTTTCTGTTCCTCCGCTGCCTGTTGTTGCTGTTGCCACCGGAACAGTATCATTGATTTTATAATTTATTATGTCTCCTGAATTGGAATAGGGATATATTTTAAAAAAATACTCAGTATCGGAGTCAAGAGATGTCCAATCATAAATTTCTACACCAAAAGCAATATTGATATTATTGGCATCATCAGCGATTGCAGTTCCATCATCTGGGACACTGAACGAATTAGAAGTATTCATTTTTATCAGGTATCCCGATGGCAGATTAGGACCCGCTGCATCAGTCCAGCTTAATATGATAGCATTGCTGCCATTTTCAGCAGCCTCAAAGCCAGTGACATGATTGGTTGGCTCGGGATCGGGTTCTATTATTGCTGTAATTGTCAGGTTATTAGACGTAACAGGACTTGTCCCTGACAGCCCGTCAGCAGATACTGTTATACTAAAATCTGTTATATCAGAATCAAAGTCACTACCATCAAATGTTAGTGTCACTGTTGCATGGGTATCATCTGAATTACTGGCAATACTTACCTCGGTTACATCCGGTGCATTATTAAGCGTAACATCTCCTGATCCAAAATCAGAAAATGTGTCATTTTCTAAAACAAGACTTATGATCGCACCATTGAGATTTGTCTCTGTAAGCCCGGCATGCGAGATGGTCAACGTTGGCTCAGGTTCAATTATTGCCGTAATAGTGAGATCATTAGACGTAACAGGACTTGTCCCCGCCAGGCCGGCTGCAGATACTGTTATACTGAAATCAGTGATATCAGTATCAAAGTCAGTACCATCAAATGTTAATGTCACTGTGGCATGGGTGTCATCTGAATTACTGGCAATACTTACCTCGGTTACATCAGGTGCATTATTAAGAGTTACATCCCCTGAATCAAAATCGGAGAAAGTCTCATTTGACAGTACTAAAGAAATAGAAGCTCCATTTAGATTACTCTCTGTAAGACCGGTATGAGAAATTGTTAATGAAGCTGATGAACCTCCAGTTATTATGAAAGATGTTGTATCAAATGGTAAAATTCCACTTCCACTTGTTGTCCAATTAGAACTATTATTTATTGCAGTCATTAATTCTGAAGCTGTTCCGGACCTAGTTCCATTATATTCTCCATCGTCATTTCCATAAGTCATATAGTTTGAAAATCCATCAGGAAAACTTCCAATATCTCCACTATCCTCTCCAACTGCATGCAAAAACGTCGAAACTGTTCCCACATTTGTACCTTGATAAGCAAGAAGTCCATCTCCACTATTACCTAATGCCATTTCTCCATCAGATGTTATGGTAAAATCATCTATATTTCCGTTATAAGTGATGACTATTCCTGCTGTAATTCCGCCTGCTGGTGAAGTATATAGCACTGTACCCTCTCCGGTACCTATAGTATAATCTCCATCAGCTTCTTCATCAGTGAAGTAAATTTCAGTTCCTGCTTCCATATCAACAAAGGCCACAAAAGAAAAATCTTCTGCTGTATCCAATCCAATAATGGCTAAGTCTCCCGATGATAGAGAAGTTTGTGCATTTACAAAACTAAAACTTAAAATAAATATAAAAATTAGTACAAGTTCTTTCTTCAACATTATTACTCCCATATCTAATATTTTTGAAATTTCTATTTACAAATATCAGATTCCGTTCAAATATTTGCAAGCAAAAAATATCTACGGAGTAATTATTAATAAAATATTAAGAGCAGAAATAAAAATAGCCACCAGATTTTCTGGTGGCTTATATATTTATGATGAACTATAAATTATAAGAATTTTTTCACTCTTGCTTCCACAAGCTGCTGGATTTCATCAAGCCTTTCCTGAGTCTCTGCTTCAAAGCGGAGTACCAGCACTGGAGTGGTATTAGAAGCCCGGCATAAAGCCCAGCCATCTTTAAAGGTAACACGCATGCCATCGATAGCATTCACATCACAACCTTCAGCAATAAAGGAATCTCGAACTTTAGCTACTATATCAAACTTAGCATCATCAGTACTGGCAATATGAATTTCAGGTGTGTTATACATCACCGGCTGGTCTGCCAGCATTTCACTTACAGGCAGTTTGGAATTAGCCACAATTTCCACTAATCTGGCACCTACATAGATAGCATCATCATAGCCTAAATATCTATCTTTCAGGAATATATGCCCGCTCATCTCACCAGATACTTTAATACCCTCTTCGTGCATTTTCATCTTTATATTTGCATGACCGGTCTTATACATTATAGGTATTCCACCCTGATTTCTGATGTCGTCAAACAGGTTCTTCGAGCATTTCACATCTGCAATGATCTTTTCACCCTTGTTATCTTTCAAGAAATCACGCACGATAATATTAAGTATCTGATCACCATAAAGCATTTTGCCCTTTTCATCAACAACACCGATCCGGTCTGCATCACCATCAAGGCCTAAGCCAATTTCAGCCTTTTCTTCCAGGACAACTTTTTTCAGGTCAGCCATATTCTTTTCCACAGTAGGATCAGGATGATGATTGGGGAAAGTGCCATCCATATCGCAATATAATTCTGTAACTTCACAGCCGCAACGACGCAGAATTTCGGGAAGATATGGTCCACCTGTGCCATTGCCGCCATCTACAGCGACTTTTACAGGACGGCTGATGTGCAGGTTATCAACAATGTAATCCATATATATTTTGCTCAAGGTATCATCTTCTGCTCTTTTCCCAGAGCCTTTTTCAAAATCTTCTGTCTGGATGATTTGCAGTATTTCCTGAATTTGTTCACCAAATACACTTCCCAGACCCAGATTCATTTTTATGCCGTTATATTCAGCCGGATTATGGCTGGCAGTGATTACTACTCCCCCATCTGTATTTAGCTTCCAGATCGAAAAATACAGCACTGGAGTTGCTACAATTCCAACATCGATCACATCTATCCCGGTTTCCAGTAAACCTCTGGTAAATTCTGCCTTAAATTCCGGGGTAGAAAGCCGGGCATCTCCGCCAATCGCGCAATTTACTGCACCTTGCCGTTTTATATATGTTCCATATCCCTTGCCGATCAGATATAGAACTTCCGGAGTAAGGTCTGTTCCGACCACTCCTCTAATATCATATTGTCTGAATATTTTGGGATTAACCATCTATTCCTCCTGTATCCTGAATAATTTTTATGATTTCAGTCAGCATTTTCCGGAAAGCCCGTCCTCTGTGACTGATTTTGTGTTTTTCTTCTGAACCCATCTCAGCGAATGTTTTCCCGGTTTCGTGGCAAAGAAAAATGCTGTCGTAGCCAAAGCCATTATCGCCTCTTTCTTCCAGAATTATCTCTCCTTCCACTATACCCTCAGCAGTTGCTATCACTTCTCCATCGCTGTTTGCCAGGGCAACTACTGTCCTGAAACTGGCATTTCGCTCTTGCATTCCACTCATTTCACGCAGCAGCTTCACTCTATTATCCCTATAGCTGCAATCTTCTCCGGCATAACGGGCAGAATATACACCAGGTGCTCCTGACAGGGCTTCCACAAAAAGTCCAGTATCGTCTGCCAGAACATACATTGCTGACCGAATAGCCATTTCTTCTGCCTTTTTAATGGCATTTCCTGTTATGGTATCTCTGTCTTCAATTACATCAGGAAGCTGATCTAAATCTGCTGCTGAAACCAGTTCAAGATCGAGATCAGAGAGAATCTCTCTGATCTCGCTAAATTTATCTCTATTTTTTGTACCAATCAAAATCTGCATGCTTTTATTTCCCGGTGAGTTTATTGAAAAGCTGCGAAATCCGAGTGATCACATTCTTGGAAAGAAATTTTTCCGCTATTGATATTGAATTCTTTAAAGTTAGCAGCAGATCATCATCACCACTCCAATGCTCTCTGACAATTTCCGGGTCGACTTCATTCAGTATGGAATTCAATCCATAAACTACCAGCAGCAGATCATCTACTAATCCGATAACCGGAATAAAATCCGGTATTATATCGATAGGGGAAATTACATATAGAATGATACCACCTAACATCAGCTTTTGAGTTTTATCTACCCGTGGATCACGGGCAAGTCGAACCATCAGAGCCACAAAATCTGGCAACAATAACAAATAATCTATCAGTTCACCATACTTGCCTCGAAATTTCTCTTTGCGAAATGAGGAAACCTTCTTGCGAAGATTATCATAGATATCATCTCCCTTGCGACGATCATCAGCCAGTTCTGTTACTATTTCCTGCGCTTTATCCTGTTTTTCCTCAGCCATTTCTGCCTCCTGTTATTTTAATCCGTTTAACAGCTCAAGTGTCTTGTCATATTTCGTTTTCACTTCATCATATTTCTCCTGCTCACGCAGCACGATTTGCTCTGGAGCACTTTTGATGAATTTCTCATTGTGCAGTTTACTAGTGATTTTTTTCAATTCACTTTCTATCTTATCAAGCTGCTTCTGCAGCCGCTTCTGTTCTGATTCTATATCAATCAATCCGCTTAAAGGAAGATATACTTCCATTCCCATAACCACATCTGCCATACAGCCCTGGGGCTTTTCCAAGTACATCCCTGATTTAATCTCAATTACGTTTGCCAGCTTGCTGAAGTAATTCATGTTCTCTGCCAGCAGAATATTCTGATTTTCATTAATAGTTTTAATAATCACTTTCACCTGCTTACCGGGGGGCAGGTTCACCTGTTTACGCAAGTGCCTGATCACGGTAATGGTTTCCTGAATTAATGCTATTTCGGTTTCTATGCTCTCATCTATCAATTCCTGCTTAATCTCAGGGAATCTGGCTATAACCACAGATTCCTCCAGTTGAGGCAGCCAGGGCTTTATGTTATGCCAGATTTCTTCCGAGATAAAGGGCATCAAAGGCTGCAGAAGCCGCATGGAATTCTGCAATATATCCAGAAGTACATACTTTACAGTCTTTTGACCAGCAGGATTAGCATCATCATAAATCCGCTCTTTAGAAAGTTCCAGATACCAGTTGCAGAATTCTTTCCAGATGAAATCCTGAACCAGAAGAGCTGCATCATTCAACCTCAGATTTTCATAGTGGCTCTCCACTTTCATTATTGTCTGCTGCAGTCTGCTATAAATCCATTTATCTGCCAGTTCCATTTTCAGGTCTTTATATTCCAGGTCACCTTCGATCTTTTCCACATTCATCATGATATATCTGAAAGCATTCCAGATTTTATTGGCAAAATTACGCCCGGTCTCCAGAATATTTTCGCTGTAATAGCTGTCCTGTCCTTTGGGTGTATTAAAGATCATGGAAAACCGCAAAGCATCTGCTCCCACTCTATCTATTATATCAATAGGGTCAGGTGAATTACCCAGACTCTTGGACATTTTTCTGCCATTTTCATCTAAGACCATACCATGTAAAAACACAGTATCAAAAGGAATCAGGCCCTTAAATTCCAGAGTACTCATTATCATTCTAGCTACCCACAGGTAGATAATACCCGGAGCAGTTACCAGCAGATTAGTAGGCAAAAAGTATTCAAGGTCTTCGGTTTCACGGGGCCAGCCCAAAGTGCTGAAGGGCCAGAGCCAACTGCTGAACCAGGTATCAAGCACATCTTCATCCTGCCTGAAACTATGTTCGCTGCATTCCGGACAGCTTTCAGGGGTATCTTTAGCAATCACCATTTCCCCGCAGCTTTCACAATAATATGCCGGTATCCTGTGTCCCCACCAGATTTGCCGGGAAATGCACCAGTCTCTTATGTTCTCCATCCAGTGCAGATAGACTTTGATCCAGCGTTCCGGCTGGAATTTCACCTGTCCATTATTGACAACTTCAATAGCTTTCTCCGCCATAGGTTTCATCTTCACAAACCATTGATCAGATAGATACGGCTCAATCACGGTCTCACATCTATAACAATGTCCCACAGCATGCTGATGTTCGGTTATTTTTCCCAAAAGACCCAGGTCTTTCAGGTCTGCTAATACCGCTTTTCTACATTTATATCTGTCCATGCCACGATATTTTTCCGGAGCATTTTCATTCATCACACCATGTTCATCCAAAACCAGTATTTGTTCCAGATCATGCCTCTGCCCCACCTCAAAATCATTAGGATCATGGGCAGGTGTGATCTTCACGCAACCTGAACCGAATGCCATATCAACATATTCATCTGATATTACGGGTATCTCTTTATTCATCAATGGCAATATCACTTTCTTGCCAATCAGCTCACGATAGCGTTCATCTGCTGGATTTACTGCTACTGCCGTATCTCCCAGCATGGTTTCTGGCCGGGTGGTCTCCACTGATATATAGCCCTTGCCATCTGCTAAAGGATACTTGATCTCCCACAAATGTCCAGTTTCATCCTCATGTTCCACTTCATCATTAGCCAGTGCAGTAACGCAGCGAGGACACCAGTTGATTATTCTCTTGCCTTTATAGATCAGTCCTTTTTCGTATAAGCGAATAAAAACTTCTTTCACTGCTTCAGATAACTGCTCGTCCATGGTAAACCGTTCACGACTCCAGTCACAGGACGCTCCTAATTTCTTTAACTGCTTGATTATCCTGCCACCTTTGGCATCTTTCCATTCCCAGATGCGTTTCAGCAGTTCTTCCCTGCCAATATCGTGTCGTGTTTTGCCTTCTTTTGCCAGTTCCTTTTCCACTACATTCTGAGTGGCAATACCGGCATGATCTACTCCCGGCAGCCACAATGCCGGCACTCCTGTCATTCTCTTATAACGTATCATCACGTCCTGAATAGTATTATTTAATACATGCCCCATGTGCAGATGTCCGGTTACGTTAGGTGGCGGAATCAAGATTGTATAGGGCTTCTTGCTCTTATCAATCTCCGGGGTAAAATACCCTTTGTTTATCCAGTGGTCATACCACTTCTTCTCTATCTCCTGCGGTTCGTATTGCTTTTTTATTTCCATTTCCATCTATCCTTATGTCATTACTTTTATATTTATCTTTTTCAATTTCCTGCCCGAAGTGATATAGATGCACTTCTCCAGAACATCATATTCACTTACATTATCAATAGCTTCCGAATATTCATATTCAGAAACAATTTCTCCGCTGCGAACCTGAGACAGAGTGAGTTTATTTCCGCTACGAGTCAAAAATACACTGTCATCCAGTTGCCGATACTGATTCAAACTGATCTGGCAAATCCCTTTATGCCCATCAGTTTCTTGAGTCAGCTTTATGCTTTTTTCCCATATCTGCTCGCCATTGTCTCGGTTCAGACAAATTAATCTATCATTTGCCAGTGATACCAGAATGCGATTGGCATCCACCAATCGCAACACCTCCACCCGGGCAGCAAATTCCTTTTCCCATTTTATAACTGCTCCCTGCTTATCAATGGCATACACTAATTTCCCGCTGCTGGCATATAACCGGCGAAAATCAAAACAGGGCGGGCTGGTAAAATCTTTTGTAATACTCATCTCCCAGTCTGCTTCCATCACAATTTTCTGCTGCGGAAATATTGTTATATTCATATCTTCTCTGGCTAATTCTTTTAATAAGTCTTCTGCCTGTTCCTGCAACACAAAGAACTGCTCCTTAATATCATTACGTGTAAATTCATTTCTGGTAAATTTCAGACGGCTGAAGATGTCATCGATCAGATTTTTACCATAATACACATATGCAGCACTTAAAATGATTATTACCAATAGTATAGTGGCTGTGCGATTTACCCGCTTTCTGCGGATCCAGGGACTGGTGTTATGAGCTTTTTGCTCCCAGTGCTTGATAACTGCAAAACCAAATTTTTCTGCTTCCTTTAATTGACTGAGATGCTCATTTAAACTCAGATAATGCAAGCCCAATTCCCGCAGCTTCAAAGCTGCCTTGCTATCAAGTACCAGAAAATAACTATCCGCTGGAATTGTTACCTGCTCCACTTTCACATGGATGTTCATATCCCTGTTTCCCAGTAAAAATAAGTCTTCCTGAGATTTCATTGCCAGGTTTTCCCATTTTCTGCCGATTTCCTGAAATCCTGTTTTCTCTAATGAACCCATAAAATATCTGCCATATTGAACCAGATACATCCGGTCGGCTTCCATCACTCCCAGAAACAGAGATATCCCCCGCTCCAGATCAGGACGCTGGGAAAATAAGCTATAGAACCGCCAGTTCACTTCTACAAAGAAGTCCTGTAATACCGGAATTATTTTCGACTCCGGTAAACTGTCCAGATTCAGCAGAAGTATCTCACTCAGTAGTTTCTCCAGCATCTGCTCAGCAAAGCTGTCTTCCGAATAATGATTCAGCAGCAGAACTATATTCCTGTTCTGTCCCGGGAAGTGATCACAATAGGAATAATTGCTCGTAAAATTATCTGAATTATCAAACAGCTTGATCATAATATCCTCTAATTATACCATTTTATAAAGCTGCGATTAAATACCCGCCATAAAATCGGTATATTCATCAGCATATTAGTATAGCTGGCATTTGCCAGCGGACACCAGCATTCTTTATTTTTTATCGATTTCCGTTCCAGTATAGCATTGTGATTGTTCCAGATACGCTTGAAATTTAAATCATTTTCCCGCAGATTACCCATGGGTCTCGCTTTTATACAGCAACTCCAGATATCTCCATCCGGCGATATCTGAGCTGAAGCTATCCCGGAATAACAAGGTATTATCTGTGTCTTATCACGCATTATCTGCTTCACTAACTCATAATACTCTATCCTGAAAGCTTCAGTTATTTTGCCTATGCCCTTGTACGTACCATTTTTGATGCGATGGATCAAAAAGTCTATTGCGGCTTTATAAGCTACTATATCAGGTGTGATATTGCTGCCCATTGTATCAAGCTCCACCCGTTCCTCAGCTATTTCTGTTATATAGGAGTCCGGCTTTAGATTTATCAGCTCTGAGGCAATATAATGAAAATCATCTACGTTGATGGCAGATATCACGGTATGTATGCCCAAAGATAGATTCTTTGCCTTAAGTTCCTGCAAACCTTTATAAGTAGCCATCACTTTCTCATAATTACCTTCTACATTTCGTATCTTGTCATGCTGCTCGCCGATGCCGTCTATCGAGAGATTTACTACGAACTGGGTTTTGGGGCAACCGCTGGTCATTTTTTTCATTTTCTCAATAATAATTTCGGTTAAGATCCCATTCGTAGGAATATTAATAATGGCAGGCTTGCATCTCTTATATACCGCCAGACAGATTTCATCTATATCAGGGCGTAAAAATGGCTCTCCACCACTAAATGTGATCCAATAGGGTGATCTACCCAGATGACGGAATATTTCTTTATATTCCGATAAAGTAAGATTCTTCGCTGTTTTGTTATATATATTACAGGTCTGACAGCGGGAATTGCAGCTATATAGCAAACTGATGGTATAATTCATGGGCAGGGGACTACGCCCGCCCATTGCCCGGGCTATTTTATATTTTAATATCTTTGGTAATATTTCCAGCACGATTATATCTCTCTTTTTATATTTTTGCTGCTTGCAGCAATATCCCATTTAAAGGGATTCTTTTTTAATATCTTAAGGTCCCACCAACCCAGAAATCGGCAGAGTATCTCTATCTTCATCGCTAATATCAAATAAAACCACTCTCCGGGTTTATGCTCAAACTGCTTTTTCATTATTCTGAAAAGCAGGCCGGAATCCTGCGAAGCAACTTCGTATCGCTGGTTTTCTCTCAGCCATAGATGTCCACTTGCGATTCTCCGTCGTTGACTTATATACTCATCCAGTTTCTCAGGTCCCTTATTATAAACTACTGCATCTGATACATATACAAGTTTATAACCCTGATCTAGGATGATTGCCTCTATACTCGCTTCATCTACGGCACTATGACTGGGAATTGATTTCACTAAATTGCGGAATGCTATCATCTCCCCCAGCTTCGGCGATTCCAATGCCATCAAATGGTGCATCTCCCATAATATGTGAACCAGATGCCCTACAATTCCGCTACGCTTATTCTCCGGCACCGGTCTGCCACCGCTGGCTCCCAGCTTCTCATCTGCAAACACACTCACCAGCTTCTCAATCGTATCTTTTGCCGGTATGGTATCGCCGCTTTCAATGATCAGTATTTCACTCTTAGCCACAGCCAGAAATTTATTGATTGCTGCTGATTTGCCATGCCGCTCCGCTTCAGTGATCAGTTCTATCCGTTCATTATGATTCATCTTCTCACGCACAATATCATCTGTTCCATCGTGACAGGCACTGGATACCACTATAATGCGGTCGATAACCACCTGCTCAAGCTCCTGCTGCTCCAATGCCTGCAGCAGTCTGCCTATATTCTCTGCTTCATTATAGACAATTATGCCTATTGTGCAATGTATATTTCCCATCTCAATTAATCCTCTTTTGATTCGCCCTTGCCCGTATCTCCATAATTAGCCGCTGCATTCAAGACTCCATTGATAAACTTACTGGAACTCTCAGAACAAAACCGCTTTGCTATCTCAATCACTTCATCCATGATAATTGCTGCGGGGGTTTCTGTGAATAATATCTCATAAATCCCCATTCGTAACAGCGATTTATCAGTTACTGCCAGACGGTCTAAACTCCAGTTCTTTGAATATTGCTCTATAAGACGGTCTATCTCTTCCTCATGGATTATGGTATGCCGTATTAAATGCTCAGCAAATTCAGATACCCGCACATCGGGCTGCCTGTCATATGTATCCAAAACTTCTTTCAGCTTTTCCGGATAATATTCCAAAAGCTCTAGATGACCCAGTAACTCATCTGTTTCCGTATATTCCAGACTGTATAATACCTTAAAAGCTATTTCTCTACTCTTACGTCGTAATCCCATCTATTTTATTTCCTTTAGCAGACTATCACCTGCATAACCAGACCATCCTGGTCTGGATTCTATTTTATTTCCTTAAGCAAATTCACCATCTCAAGAGCAGAGATAGATGCATCCCAACCCTTATTTCCTGATTTAGTGCCTGCCCGTTCTATTGCCTGCTCAATACTATCTGTGGTTAATACTCCAAAGATCACCGGCTTGCCATGCTTCAACCCCACCTGAGCTACTCCCTTGCTCACTTCGGCACTCACATAATTAAAATGTGGAGTAGCACCCCGGATCACTGTGCCTAGTGCTATCACTGCCACATAATCTTTTGCACATAATTTATCTGCCACAAGCGGTATTTCAAATGCACCCGGCACCCAGACTACATCAATATCTTCTTCACTCACTCCATGACGCACCAGACAATCTTTCGCTCCCGATAGTAACTTACTGTTTATCAGCTCATTAAATCGACTCACTATTATTGCATAACGACCACCTTCACTGATCAATCTGCCTTCCAAGGTTCGCATTATTACCCCCTAAATTTTAGATATTACTTCAAAGTCATTAATATAATCGTTTTCTTTCAGGCAAGATTTTTTTGACAATTACTCATTTGGAGTACAATAACTGTGTTAATGTGTGCGGTGTCAGCCGCATGAACCTGCCACCGAAATCTATCATAGAATATTTTTCTCTCCTACATATCTCACCAAATGGATCGACATATTATCACGGACGCTGAGTACCGCTAATCTCCTAATCCCGATTAATCAATCAAAAACCACCAGAATCAAATTTAACGTCCACTTCGTCCGCTAAGTCCTCTGCGTCCACTGTCCACTAAAAAACAATCACATCCCACCCAGCGTAAATCTATATATCATCTATACCCAATTTACTTTTACTCTTCTCCTATTTAAGATTCACACAGTATGCTGCCAGTATATTACCCTAATAGTCATCCTGCACGCGAAACGATACCACATTTATTTGTTATGACTTTTGGAGTGTGGTTACTGGACGTGTGATTTATGGCTTCAGAGGGAGATAAAGGAGGGTGGGAAAATCAGAGAATATTCGACTGATTTTATAAGTTATCTTGCAGACTTTGATCTGCCTTATTGCTTCTTTCTTTTTTTACCAGAGGTATGAGCATAATAATTGGTATGCTTCCTATCAGGTAAATACCGGCAGTGATAAAAAAGCAGCGCTGGAAATTATTATCTCCGATCAGGAATCCGCCAATTACGGCAGAAGCATTCCAGAATAAACCCCAGGCTACTGTTTCCACAGAATTCCATTTCCCGCGATGCTTTTTGGGAACCACGTCCATGAGAATAGATCGGCTCAGCGGCTGGGCAGCATTCATAAGTGCTCCCCGCAGGATAAATAAAGGCACCAGAAAATAAATTGCCGGATAGAAAGCAATTGCTATCAGGCAGGAAGTAGCAGTTAATTGCACAGCAAAGATCATTTTTGCTCTCCCCCGCTTCAGCGAGAAATGCTGGGCTATCAAACCGAAGAAACCTGTAGTGACTGCTGTGAATCCCATAATGATCTGAACTGCCACAGGCTGCAGATTATACAGCGAACGAAAAAATACCGGAAAGAATTTGATAGACATCCCGGCTCCCATGCCGATCAGTACATTTGAAGCAACCAGGAGAATAGGAATTTTATGGGCAAGGTGGCTTTGCTGTTTAATTTCGGTATCCGGCTGGGAATCATCAATTTGAAATAAAGCTTCACTTTCCTCACCCAGACTGCGTTCATTTTTAAAAAAGAACAATACTGAGGTGGAAAGCAGTGAGACTCCAATCCCTACGTACATAACGGATTTGAGGATAGTGATATCCCATTTATCACCAAATACTATGAAAAGCAGAACATTCAAAAATGGTCCCGCTGACATGGAAAGCTGACGCACCAGATGCAGGCGTGAATAAGTGCGGGAACGGAATCCAGTCGGCAGAGAATCTGCCAGAATAGATTCAAAAGCCGGTCTTGAAAGTCCCTGAAAAGCACCCCATAAAAATAGAGCGATCAATATCATTATAATACTATGAGCTATCCCTAAAAAAAACAGGGCAAATATCCCGGCAAAAGCAGATATCCTGAGAATAAGGTCTCGGGGATATTTATCCGCCATGAATCCGGCAGGAAATACTATTGCTGTCATAGCAATTCCTGAAACGCCTGCTGTTACACCCAGTAGTTCATTAGAAGATAAACCAAATATGCCATTTGAACTTTCAGCAAAGAGCACAATGTATAAACTGAGGATATTACCCATCCAGATTCCATGTCCAAAGGATTCAAGCGAGGTATAAATATAGGCGAGATTTACATTAGAATTATTACTTTTAAATATCTTCACAAAATTTTCCTTACATATTTTCGACGCTGATGATCATCTTTTTCATTGCTTCATATTTATCCAGCCTTAATAATTCTCGCCGGAACTGGTTGATCTTATCCAGCTCATCCTCAAAGCGGAAGAGCTCTTCATTTCTGGTGCCGCTTTGTTTGATATCTATTGCCGGGAAAATACGCATCTCGGCTAAATCTCGGTCTAAAACAATCTCGCAATTGCCGGTGCCTTTAAATTCCTGAAAAATTACATCATCCAATCGAGAACCTGTTTCATGCAGGATTGTGGCTATGATCGTACACGAACCACCACCTTCAATATTACGCGCCAGACCAAAAAGTTTACGCGGTATCTGCAGAGCACTGGAACCCAGACCTCCTGAAAGTATATGGCTGCCGGACTTTCTGTCATTCAGGTTATGAGCCCTGCCCAGACGGGTAAGACTATCTATCAGCAGCACTACATCATTGCCGGATTCCACTTCCTGCCGAACATTCTTCACCAGCAGGTCGGCGAGTTTTATATGACGGGAGGGATCCTGATCCATGGAGCTGGAAAATATCGGCAGTGATGTAAGTCTTTTAAAATAAGTTATCTCTTCAGGTCTTTCATCAACCAGGAAAAGCAGGGTTCGCAGCGATTTGTTCTGAGCAAAGAAAACCGCGAATTTCTCCAATAGCACAGTTTTGCCGGCTCTGGGCGGAGATATCACTATTGCCCGGGAGCCTTTGGCAATTGGCGAAGTCTGATCAATGATCCTGAGCGTGGTATCAGTAGAATTTCCTAAATCAAATTTCTGCAGAGGGTTTATGGCAATCAGTTTATCAAAGCTCTTTCTCAGCATGTAGTCTTCCGGATCCCTGCCGTTAACAGCAATGATCGTGTCGGCATTCTTCCTTTCCGGGGTAAAGCGGATTCTGGCACCAACCTGTAATTGAAATTTCCTTTGCTGTGCCAGACTCAGGTGATATACTTCGGAAGCCGGGTTAAAAGGCTCACTGCTGATCAGTGCACTTTGCCTGTCTAATTGGAATATTATTCCTTCAATCTCTTTTTTTTTATCCATAAGTCACTAATGTAAGCAAATTTTATCTGTCAATACAATTGACTTGCAGGTATTGCATCCCCCGCCATTCTTCCTCAGTGAACAATATGCTTTCCCAGCAAAAAACAGGTTATCCTATTGTATCCAGGAGCTAAATCCTTTCACCTTTTTCCATTTTCCATCTATTTTTTTGCACAGGAACGAACTTCCACCATGGTCAAGAACATAGAAGACTATTGCTTTCTCATACTGGACATCAAAAACTAAATGACTAATAGCCGGCTGACTGTGAAGATTAGGCTTGCCGCTCCAATGTAATCCCTGAATGTGAATATATTTACTCAGGAACTTCATTCTTTGCCTCAAATCCTCATCGTCTTTATTGGAATGAGCAAAAAAACATAATAAAGCTTTTCTGATTGATTTATCAATATAAATGACCTCTTTATCAATTCCCAGAAAAGGGTGAAAATCAGGTAAAACTCTCTTCATTCCGGGGCTATAACTCTTTTTGGGGTTGAAATTCCAGGCTAATTCCATTTCTTCTGAAACTCTTATGGTATCAGTCAATTCCACCTTAAATTCAGCATCGAATGAATGGTATTTATTATAATGCTCCTTATGAAGCTTATACAATTCCGGATATATCTGCGAAACCAGGATATATGCTTCCTTTTCATATTCGGCAGCAGCCGTTTTGATTTCCGGTTCATGCTTCTTCTGCCATTCAGAAAATAAATCTGCCAACCTTGCACTATCATCTGCAATATAGGCTGATTCCAGACTGTCTGTAGCACTGTTCTGATGCAGATACAATTCGGATTTCGGACTGTCAAGCACCATTATCAAAGCTTCTCTATACATACCCCAGTCAGGGAAATAGGATTTTGACCCGGCAAGAATGATTTTATAATTGTCCATCTCATAGTAGCGCTGGCTGAGTACAAAATCTGTATTTAATTGAAACTTCCAACCATCTTTATGAGAAATAACAGCAAGTGAATCCCTCAAATCTGAAGTTATTAATTCTATATCCTTTTCCAGCACAGATTCCTCAGCCTTAATTCCTGAGGATATTAAATTTCCCTCAAAATCATAAGTAAAGCATTTATCACCCTCATACTCACTAAGAATTATCCTGTTTTCTTCTACCTGCATTTTATAATTAGCATCTTCAGCTTTATCTATTATTACCGCTTGATGGAATAATACCCAATCATTGGTAAATGAATATTTTATGATGCTTTCCTTAGCCTCGTAAAAAAGATTATAACCCTTTTCATCATAATACAATTTCCAGTAACTGGTTAGAATCTTCCAATCTATGCCGATTTCTAAAATCAACCTTTCTTCCGTTTGGGATAGATCACTGCATATTTTATACAAATACAGCCTGCTTTTTTGCCGCGTGATTATCTGGGTATAACCATCCTTCTCAAACTCTAATACCTGTGCGCCTTTGAGATGGTAGTCTCTTACTACCTCACCATCCATATTTATATATGTAAACTCATTGTTCATCCCGCTTTTGATCAAAAATCCATCCTGATAAAGCGAAAAATCTTTGGTAAATAATCTTTGGCAAATCCTCACTTTAGATAACAGATTTAATTGCAGGTCAAACTTATATAAAAAGGAGTTATCATAGTTGTACCCTATAGCATAAATAATAGAATCATGCACTATTACATCACTAAACCCTTTTGCATCTTCATCTATAAAATACAATGGCTGCACGATGTCCTCTCCCAAAAGAGCCGAAATCAGCAGCAATAATACCAGTATCAGTCCATATCTCAATATTCGCTGCTCAGTTATTAATATTTTGCCCATGATTCATTCCTCATTTCATTTTCCTTAATAATAAATAAATATATTCCAGTTAGTATGTCAAGATTATAAAAATTTACTGGCATCCCCCCGGAATTAAAAACATTGCTGCCACTAAGTTAGCCGTGCACCGCCGGGTATTTACAGGTGGGGCGCAGATAACGACCGCTATCAGTCATTCCCTGAGCTGGAAGCACTGGATACACACTCTCATCTCTTCTCAGCAGTGTTCATCAGCGTAATCCGATCAATCCGGTGCGTCACGAAGTGGTGTGCCTCTAACTGGTGAAAGTCCAGTCCGGTTAATTTTCTGTTCAGCCGGAAGTGAAAAAGATGGTTATCTCCAGTAATGGAATAATCAAAGCTCTTTGAATCGGTAAGTAAGCCG
>JAIPGP010000085.1 GCA_021735645.1 Candidatus Cloacimonadota bacterium | reverse complement strand
GGGGTTGTTTTTGAGGGGCGGGATCATTACCACGGGTTCAAACCCGTGGCTATTAGGCTTCGCCGTAGTTCAACCCCATTCGGGGTTCAATTTAATTTGATAACAATTTCGTTTATAATTCATATAATATCAATTATTTATGACAAGTTTCAGGAAATAAAACAGGGGGATGCCAGCTTTTTTATTAAACCTGGCATCCCCTCGGAATTAATTGGACAGGCAGCATCGCAAAATTTACTACCAAACCCTAATCTCATTAACCACCAACTTCAGTTGGTGGTTAAGATAAACAAACGAAGTATAATCACTTCAGTGACTTCATCATATATTTAAGTAAGATACAGAGTATTAATATCATAAGCGGCACACTAAATTATTATGAAGTGGTTGAAACCACTAACCTTATTTTACGCTATCTAAAACACCAGATTGAAATCTGGTGTTAATTAGATTGGGAAGCACAAATTATTTAGAGTTTTTGTGCTGAGTTAATTATATAATACATTATGATTTAGATGCCTTATAACTTTTAAAAAGCAGGGGGATGCCAGGTTTTTACTCTGGATTATTTCCGTTAACCTGGTTAACAATGTTTACCAGGTTAACGGAATAGAATTTGGAGCTTTATTTAAGCATAAGTATTTTGGCTGCCTGTACATCCTGACCATTATGCAATCTGAGCAGATACACCCCACTGGAACATTGCTGCTGGCTGGTATCTTTACCATCCCAGGTGACCTGTCCGGCTTTCGTGTTCAGAGTATATTCCTGCACTTTCTGTCCTTTGATATTAAATACATCCAATCTGCTATTTTCGCACAGTTCAGCAAGCTGCCATTTAATAGTTATCTCGGGATTAAAGGGGTTAGGGTAAATCTGGAGTTGAGTAAGTGCAGAAACCTGATTCTCATCTTCTGAATTCGTCTCCAGAGCTACTTTTTGAGCATAAACTCTATTTCCACCCATTGGCTTGGTTTCGAAACCATATTCATAGGACATGTTATTGCGCCAGTCTAACCAGGTAATATAGGCATTATCTTCATCTACCAGCAGGTTTGCAATATGTACATCCCACCAGTTATCAATTATCACAGTTGGATTAGTTTCCAGGATATCTGCCGGATTGCCCTGTTCATCAAGAGCATAAAGATCAATATAGGTAAAATTACCCAAGTTACAGATTTCACATCTTGTCATTAGAAGATATTCATCAATTTTCACCATTTTTGAACAGATTTTATCTGTTAAAATAGAATTTGTAGATTCTAACTGCAGAGAATTATCCCAAACACTGAACTGGAGTTGGCTGTGATCATAATAGCAAAGATAAATATTCTCATTATCATAAACAACCTGTAAGCTGGGCATACTTTTCAAATCATCTTCTATTAATACACAACCCTCATCACCATAAATAAAATTGCCATCAGTACTTACTATCTGTCCTTTGATCTCTTCAAATCCATTTTACCAGATCAATGTCAAACCTGAATCATTAAGATTTAACCACCATGCACCGACTAATTGATTGTATTCCACAGACATACTTATGAAGCCGTTCCAACCAGGATAGTAGCTACCGTCTTCAGACAGTCTAGTAATATAAAGGTTATCATCAGAAGCTAAAACAATATAATCTTCCAGAATAAAAATACTGTGATAATCAGTATCAGGCATATTGATCAATTCTATTCCTGGATAATCCCATGTTAACTCGCCATCACACATTTTCTGCGCAAAGATAGTTCCATTATCATTCCATACCATCAGATAATTATTTTCATCAAATTTACCAATTCCGGCGTTTATCAGGTCATCTCGATTATCGATAATACAGAATCCATCTTCACCCCAAAGGTATTCAGGTTCATCTTCCATGTTTAATCCTGTACATTTTAATTTATATTGCAAATTATCCTGCCGCTGTATACCAAACAGCAAATATTTCTCATTCTCTTCGTCATAAATTGCATTAAATTTAAATGGGAGATAATCTTCAAATCCATATCCTGATTCTGGCCAGAGAATATTACCATCACTTGTAAATCCCTGAAGCATACTCTCCCGCCTGTTACAGCCAATATTTAAACCAGAAGAATTTAAAAAAGAAACACTGCTGTACGTTTCCAATGAAGAGCTCCGGTTGATTGAATATTCATCACTAAGACCTTCGTTCTCATCATAAGTTAACATATTAAGATTTACATTTTTAAAATTATGCCGTTGAAACAATATTGTTTCTTCTGGGGCTGAAGGTGATATCGTTGCTCCTTCAAACCTGCCCTCATAGTAAAAACACCTGTGATATTGATCTTCTATTTCCATATCATTATTTATTTTTGAATAACTAATATAGAAATATGAGGAATAATTTGTGTTATAAAATTGTTCTATATCAAATACACTGATCCCATCATTGTAACAGTAATACGTAAAGTTGTTTCCACCGAGATCATTATATAGTGCAACACTTCCAGTTAACTGACATGACAGATCATAACGCTTCATTATATACTCGCCCTGCTCTCTCCCCATCAATAATATATCTCCATTAATAATTTCTATCTTATTCACGCCCAATAGTGAACTTATCAAGAGATCATCATTAATTTGCATTCCATCAGACACATTTATTTTCTTCAGATATGGTGCTTGTTCAAAAAAATATATACCAGCCAATACTGTATCAATGATTGCCCAATTTTTCCAGTCAACATGCTCTTCAGATAAAAAGTGCGAAACACTTTCTTCCCATACCGAATTACCATTATTGTCATATCGATCAATATTGATATAATATGCGTCTTCATAACTTTGCCAGACAATGATAATGTCAGAATTATAAAGAAATAGTTGCCTGTCTGCCGGACAAATCTCACTAAAATTTGTTTGTTTCGTAATTATACCCATTTCAGAATTTAATGAACCATCATTATTATAATTCCTGATCTCTAACTCCCCGTTTTCATTCTTAAATGCTACTATACATCCGCCATTTTCATCAGAAATCATATTCACAATTTCACTGTATGTGCTGTTAACTAATATTCCATTATCAGTCCATAAAGTATTACCATCACCATCTATTTTCTGAAGATAAAGAGCTGGAATGTAGTAATTACTATTTGTTTCAAGGTCACGAAAGTCTCTCCAGCAGATAATAAAATTATCATCGCTGGTTTTAATCAGTTCAGATTCACGTTGGATATTAATGGCATCACACACAACTACTGGTTCTTCCCAGACGGATTCACCCTCAGAATTATATCTACAGATAAAAATATCAGAATCAACTTCTCCTGTTTCTGACCAGGTTAATATTACATCTTCCCCTGCTAATACCGCAGTACTTTCCCACCAGGTGAAATTGTCTTCCGTAAAACTTACCCCTAATTCGTCCCATTCCAGTTGAGCATTCAATATTACCCCAGCACAAATGATAAACACAATTAATAAATGTTTCATTTCTTCTCCTTTGTTCTATTTCAACATCAATACTTTAGCTGATTGCTTTATATCACCACTTTGCAGCATCAGCAGATATATCCCACTGGCACACTGCTCATTATAAGCGTTTCTGCCGTTCCAAACAACTTGCCCTGCTTTCACATTCACTGAGTATTCCCGCACTTTCTGCCCCTTTATATTAAATACTGCCAGTCGGCTATCTTCACACAATTCAGCAAGCTGCCAGCTTATCTTCACTTCCGGATTAAAGGGATTAGGGTAAGTCTTCAGTTCCATGTTTATTGCCGGCAATTGCTCGCTCCCAATTCCATTAACAGGTAAGCTGATCTGCTGGGCATAAGCATCAAAACCACCACTATAAATATAATCAGGCAAGTGAATTGTTCTCCAGCAGTAGTAAATGTATTCTTCGTCAAAGCACAGATCATAAAAACTTTCCGATGGAACACTGAAATCTGCCCCTGGCAGACCTGCGATACTATTGCCCAGCAGATCATATATACATATTCCTGATTGAACGCCAGAATCTGTCCAGAAGGAAGTTTGCACCATTAACATCGAATTCTGTGAAGATATCTCATCAAAGCTTCTACCATCCAGTTCCTCAAAAGTAATGAACTCATCACTTATCAGTTCTCCAGACATTGTCATGTATTTCAATAAAAATTCATTCTCTTCACCACAAACTACTCCAATCTGTTCAGGTTCTTCTATATAGAAAAAATCCTTGATCTTCACATCTCCATTATCATATATTTCAAGAGCAAATGGTCCCAGCAGTTTTTCTCCACTTGCGGATATGATCTGTTTTTTGATTTTCCAGCTATACTCATGCATAATGTCACATTCATGGCTAACCCAGTATTTTACCAGATTGCCATCTTCAACATATTCAAAAGTAGCTGCATCGTAATAGCCAACCCCTGTCAGCCAGACTGATTCTTCCCACAATGGTTCATAGTTTTCATCCCAGAGGGTAAGTAGTATATTGTCTCCACTTTCGTAAGTTACATAGTTATCCTTAATCGTTAGAATTGTGCCATAACCAATTCCAGCAGAGTGATCATCCGGCAACACAAATTCACAATCTTCTATTAATTGAGCTCTGGTTTCTTCCTCATAATTCTGCCAGTAAAAAAAGATATTGCCTTCATCATTCCTTAAAGCATGCAATTCTCTCTCGATTTCAGCTCCTTCCCAGTTGAGTCCATTTTCTCCCCACGCCAACCAGGGCTCTTCATCAAGTATTATATTATGAAAATTTGTGTAATCATCTTCAAACCAGTCAATAGACCCTGTCTCTTTTACCAGAATACTTGTCTTATCACCATAGATATATTGAAAATAATGCTGATAATCATTATTATAAAGCAACTGCAAGCCACCTTCAGGCAATAATGCATTACCATCTTCATCTAAATACTGGATCATCACTCTTGAGGAAGTATCTGTGGTTTCTGTCCAGAAGATTGCTGTTTTATCTTCCAAGGCAATTATTCTGCTATCCTTTGGAACGATTTTTTTTTGCTGACAGAATAATAATCCATTATTATCAAAGATCAATTCGCTTTCATTATTCAATATTTGCACACAGAATCCTACCTGGTCATTTGCATCCAGTACTTCGCTGGTCACATAACAGTTCCCTGCCTGATCTCCTTTGACATCATAACTATTGTAATTACCAATGAATTCCATCCAGCCAGTTTCAGGACTTATCAGCTCTCCTGATTCATTATATTCTACTAAGATCAGATTATACATATCACTTGCCAGAATCAAAATATTGCCATCGGGTTTCACCTGCATATATCGCAAAGGATCATAATAAGATAATTCACTGCCTGTGGCTATGAATTGCCAGGCATCATCATATTTGTCCAGCCGTAGAGTATTTTGATCGTTATTATTCAAGCATAAATAATAGTTTTCTCCCTGATTTAGAATTCCGTAATATTGATTTCCATTTCCTGCTTCACCCAGTATCTGCGGCTCAGGATATAGAAATTCTCCCTCGCTCAATATTTTATTGCTAAGAATTGTATCACTGTTTACCCAGGCAATCATATATTCATCATCTATTCTAAGTAGATCAGCTTGATAAGATGAACCTGCTCCGCAATATAATCCTTCACCAGGGTATTGCTCAATTCCATCTCCGCTTATGATCTGAAAATATCTTAAGGACTGTTCATCATCCACTACTTTCTTAAATATTGCCAAATCTCCGTTCTCTGTAACTACTCTGCGTAAACCAGTGCTAGAGCCAGTATCAATGCCGTCTTCCCAGCCATCAATTATTGATCCATTTTCATCAAGATGCCAGAATTCTGTATATCGCTGAATATATAAGCCGCCAGCATTATCACTCAATATCTCTACATTATTAATTGATTCCAGATCTATTTGCTGACCGGCATTTCCCCATATTAGGTCTCCAGAGACTGATATCTTCTGCACATATTTATTGACCAAACTGTCTGGATAGGAGTTATCATGCCAGTAGAGATAGATATTATCTGCATTATCCAAAGTTATCTCTGCTTCATCAGGATATTCTGTGCCAGTAGCCTGAATGACCGGTTCTGCCCAGATAAATTCCTGATCAGTGCTCACTCCCTGAACTTTGATCTGATACCCGGTTTCAGATTCCTCCACCCAGCAGTAATAACTCACATCTTCTCCACTAAAACTGTCACGCCAGTATTGATAGTCGCTTTCCAATAATTGACAATCCTCATCCCATCGGGTCTGGGCAAACAACATCGTGCTTAACAGCAGAATAATAAATAGTGCAGATAATTTCATTGTAACTCCTTTCCTCATAGTTATAATTCTTATCACATTATAATTTAATTTGCTTAACCATAAAACAATATAAGCATAATCTATTCCAAATTATAGCATTTATTGATTATTTTCATATTATACATTAACACCCTATGTCCCTATGATTATTGATCTTAATTACATTACACACTATACATTATATTTACAGTTTGTCAACAAACTTTACAGTACCTCTCATTCACCTGGAGTTAAAAATTGCTTTGTCTATATAAAAAATATCGTCACCAGTTTATTTCTTATATTTATATCCTGAAGGGATAATATTTCTATTGCCCCTTATAAAGGCAGCCGAAGGCGAAGCCGATATAAGGGGATGCCTACCCTGACAAAATACCCCTTTACAAATCACTTTACAAATTTACTCTCCTTTTGTCTCTGGACACCATAGTTAAGGAAATTTTGTAAGGATGGCTGATGAAACTAACGCAACAGGAGCGTTATGCCTTCACAATGATACTGATCGCTGTTTTTTTCCGCGGGTTTGTGAACGCTTCCTACCAGTTCCAGGATATTGTTGCCAAAAAAGCACTCGCTGCTGCTGACTGGCAGGTCACGCTGTTAGTGATGATCTGGCCTCTTTCCAATCTGCTTTCCATCTGGTGGGGTAAGCTGCTGGAACGATCTTCAAACATCGCAAAATATTTCTATATCCTGGGTTTTTGCGGCAGACTGGTGCTCATTTTCATGTTCTGGGTACAAAACTGGTGGGCTTATCTATTGATCATGGTCATATTTTTCAGTTTTAATTCCATGCAAAGCCCTGCCCAAAGCACGCTCTACCGTTACGGATTCGGACTGGCTAACCGGGGCAGGCTCTTTGGCATTGCCACCAGTGTAGAGAATGCTGTAGTAGTTGTATTTGCCTGGCTGGCAGGATATATGCTGGACATTAATGAAAACTGGTTTCGGCACATCTTTGCCCTCATCGGCATTTTTGGTATGCTCTCTTCACTATTCTTTGCTCAAACAAAAATAACAAAGTCTGTTCCAGCCAATCTCAAACCCATAAATCTCAAAGAATTTATCTCAGGTCCCATACTCCGCTCAATTGAAGTTCTCAAAGATAATCCCCTCTTCCGGCGCTTTGAAATTAATTATTTTATTTATGGACTTGCTTTCATGATGATACTTCCAGTAATCCCTAAATTCATGGTTGATTCTGTCGGCATGAATTATTCTCAGATGTTCATTTCTAAGAGTGTGATTGCCAAATTAGGTCTTCTTTTCCTGGCACCTCTTGCCGGCAAACTTTCCGATCTGGTAAATCCGGGTAAATTTGCCGGTATTTCCTATTTTGCTCTTGCCCTTTATCCACTGGCACTTTTTATCACCAGCTTTTTTACTTCCTGGATATACGCACCCTATCTGGTAATGTTTGCCTTCCTTTTTAATGGCATCGCCATGGCAGGTATCAATGTCTCCTGGAATATTGGCTCTATCTATTTTGCCGGACCGGATGAAGCACCCATGTTCCAAAGTGTACACGTCACGCTCACCGGAGTTCGAGCTATCTTCGGACCCCTTATTGGCTATGCAGTAATGAAAGTCTTCAATTACCAGGCTGTTTTCATCCTCGCAGCACTCACCTTTGTTACAGCAGCTTTCTTTAGCATTAATCTTGGTAAAACACTCGATAATCAATAAGTGCTCATTAGGGACTCGGGTCTTTGGTTGGACTATCTGAACTAATACTTCTTTGGTGGTGTAGTTATAGGACTTATAGGACCCTAAGTACTTATGGGTCATAGATTTTTGCAGGAGAATCGATTTTTTATTTTCTGTTATTAAGGAACCAGTAGAATGCTATAATAGATTTAGCATCTTTGATTTTACCTTCATCGATAACTGACTGGAGTTCAGAGACAGGGATAAAAATGAGTTTGATATCTTCATGTTCATCAGGAACTCCACCTCCGTCTGAAATTCTATCGGTTTCGGAAACTTCAGCGTAATAAAGAATAATCTGTTCATCTGTGCAGCCAGGAGCAACAAAGAAACGTGATATCTCACGAAATTTATCAACTTTATAACCTGTCTCTTCAATAGTTTCTCGTTTAACAGCCACCCGCGGGTCTTCATCTTTTTCTACCAGACCAGCAGGTAGTTCTAACAGCCAGGGATCACCTGCATCAGCTGTGGAATAGCGAAATTGTTTCACCATGATAATGGCATTTTTATCACGATGATAGATTAGTGGAGCTACGGCAAATCCTCTGAGCAGATTAAATCTTTGCACTTCCACAGATTGATCGGAGAAATGCTGATCGAATTCTACCTGTGCTTTTTCAACTTTAAAATATTCATTTATTAATAGTTTCCTGCTTTTAACTTTGTACTTCATTTACCCTCTTTTATTGTGTAGCGGCAATTTATATCTTTAATAACAGTTTCCATGGTCTTTCCGGAAGGAAATTGCACTGTTAATGTTAAACCTGATTTACGGTTGCCCAAGCCAAAATGCTGAATGAGAGAATGCTGGTTTGTGGTACCTTTACCTCCTTGAATTTCCCGGGTAAGGATAAGATCACGTCCGTGTACCACAATACGCGTTCCAATAGCATTATTTCCCTTGGCGGGTGCTATTTGAATTTGCAGCCAGTTATTTTCATTCTTTGTATCATTGCGGAAAAGCTGGATATTACCACCCGCTACCAGTAGATCGAGATCACCATCTTTATCATAATCACAATCAGCTACGCCCCAGCCATTAAAGTGCCTGGTACCTGAGAGCCAGGTGACATCCCGGAAAGTGTAATCGCCATTACTCATATAAAGGAAGGAGCGGCGTCCTTCATAGACATCCGTGATATAAAGATCAAGGTATCCGTCATTATCAAGGTCACCCCAGGCAGGTTCGGAATTAGTTTCTTCGTATCTGATACCGGATTCGGTTCGGATGTCTTTAAAGGTAAAATCAGGGAATCCACTATTGAGATAGAGCCTGGTTTTATTAGAGAAATCCAGATAACGTGGATGAGCCAGGTTACAGGTAATCAGGTCAAGGTAGCCATCATTATCAATATCACCCCATTCGCTGCCGATAGTGTGCCCCCACCAGCCATCAATTTCTTCTCCGGCAATACCCATGTATTCAGCTTTTTCCTTAAAAATGCCCTGACCCTGATTAACAAACATCAAATTCCTGTTTAAGCGGTAGTTACTGACATAGATATCCGGCAGGTGATCATTATTATAGTCACCAATATTAACGCCGCGACCAGCCAGGGCTTTATCTTTGTAGGCTACAGCACCAGCTATGTAAGTGACATCACGGAAACTGCCATCACTATTACCAAAAAACATCTGGTCATGATAAAATACTCCGTCGCCTTCATAATTTGCGAGGTAGATATCCAGGAAGCCGTCTTTATTAAGGTCAGCCACAGCCATTCCTTCGGTAGATATTTTATTATCGATAAAATCGGATTTATTCTGAAAGCGATAGAATCGAAAATCTTTATTAATCCAGATATTTTCCGGGTCTTTGGTAATGATATCCAGGTCTCCGTCATTATCAACGTCTCCCCAGAGAGCTCCACCAAAGGAAATATCACCCATAAAAACATCTTTAGTGACATTGATAAATTTCTTGCCTTTCTGGTTCTGGAAAAGCCGGCTGCCACTGAGAAGAAAATCTTCCCAGCCATCATTATCAAAATCACCCCAGGCAATCCGGTTCCCGCTAACTCCCTTTAACCCCATTTTATCTGTGACATCAGTGAAGGTGACATCATTATAACTAACTTCCTTGCGGCAGGTATCCAAAGAATTGGGAGAGCCTGTGAGTTCCTGCAAGAGGCTGTCTGCTTTGGGTGAGTAGGTATTTCTACTATCACCGGCGATCAGAGCCTGGCAGCAATGAGCGGCAGCAAGTTCTGACTTCCCCTGTTTAGCATAGGATTTCGCCAGAGCATAATGCAGACGGCAATCTGTAGTTTCATCATCAATACTCAGTTGATTATTATTTATTGCGTCAACGAGGATAGTATCAGCCTGGGAATATTTGCTGGAATCAATCAGCACATTACCCAGATTGTAAGCAGTGAGTATTTTAGCAGATCTTTTTTCCAGCAGCCATTCTTCCTTGGGATAGAATTGAGGTTTTTGAGGATTAAGGCTCAAGTCATAAGCTTTTTGGGCAAATTCAAGGGTAGTAGCAGCATCTTCTTTCATCAATTGATAATTTGCAGCGGAGACGAACCAGGGCAGATAATCCCAGGGAAAAGCATTTCGCCAGTCAGAGAGATATTGTTTGAGCATTTCAGAATCCCCTACATTTGCCAGAGAATAGCAGATGTATTGGTACATAGTGCGTCTCCAGGGAGAAGAATGATATTTAAGGAGGAGTTTTTCGATGATAATTATCTTTTCATGGTCATCGCTCCAGACGGGATAAATCAGGTCATAAAACTCTTGATTAGCAAATTCGTAGCAGGCTTTTGAAGCGGGAAAATCACGGATAATCTCCTCTTTAGCAGGATTAATTTCGCTGGAATCTGCCAGAGCAAGCTGCAAACCAAGGATAGCATAGTATCTTGTATCTGACTCCGGATTTTTCTGTAAGATTTTTCTGGCTTCAGATTGAATGCGGTAGCGAACAGTGATGCTGTCTCTGCCAGCCTTTTCAAGGCTGTGTTTCCAGTTTTCGTATTTGATTTCCGCTGAAATTTCTTTTCTGAACCACATTGCCTGGCAAATACTGAATAATAGAAAAAAGGAAATAATAATTAAAATGCTTTTTTTCATAATCCTTACCTCAAGCTCCCTTGTAAATATAACAGGATTTCCTCAAAATGGCTGACTGCAAAATCAGCTTCCTGTTTGATCCTGAACCAGTCACTTTGAGAATCTGGTTCTTTGATGGCGATAACTCTCATCCCGGCAGCTTTAGCAGACAGCACTCCCACCAGCGTATCTTCAATCACCAGGCATTCATCTGCCGATAAGTCCAGGTTCTTGGCTGCTTCAATAAATATATCAGGGAAAGGTTTTCCCCGCAAATGAGTATCACCGGATATCACTACTCTAAAATAATCAGACACTTTATTATTTTTAAGGGCTGACTGGGTAAGCTCCAGAGAGTTACTGGTACCTACAGCCATTAAAATATGTTTTTTTTTAAGGAAGCGGAGCAATTCCATAACTCCCGGACGTAATTTGAGCTGATTTTCATAATGTCCTTTAACCATTTGAGTCCATTCATTGCAGATAGTTTCTATACTGTCCGGCAGGTTAAATTTATCTTTAACATAATGGGCTAATTCACTAAAACTGTTTCCCTGAGGCAGGTTAGTAAACAGGTCGGGAGTTACTTCTATGCCTCTTTTTTGGAGGTACTCAATATCAACATTTCTCCAAATGCCCATGGAATCAATCAAAGTTCCATCTAGATCAAATATCACGGCTTTTATATCCATTACATCTCCATTAACCTGGCTCTGATCTTACCGCTGATCATATCCATTATCCAAATGACAATAGCAATCAGCCAGATGATCAATCCTACATTGTGCCATCTTAATAATTGTTGTTCCTGTTGTAAAGCCAAACCAATTCCACCACCTCCCACAAAGCCTACAATTGTTGCCATACGGACATTAATATCCCACCTGTAGATAGTGAAAGCAAGGTAAGGCGAAAGTATTTGTGGGATTACGGCATAGAGCCAGATTTGCAGAGTGGTTGCTCCTGTTCCTTTAATCGCTTCTACCGGTCCGTGGTCAATGTTTTCAATTTGTTCTGAATATAATTTTGTGAGGGCTGCAATAGAATGGATCATCAATGCCAGCATTCCGGCAAACGGACCGATTCCGACCCAGACGCAGAAGATAATCGCCCAGATAACAGCTTCCACAGAGCGGAAAAAGGTCGCTAATGTGCGGATTAAAATATATATCAGGTTTCCCAGGAAGGATTTTGGCATCAAGTTTCTGGCAGCTAGAAAACTGAATATAAAAGCAAAAGGAATAGCAAGAATTGTGGCAAGTAGGGCAAGGTAGATTGTCTCTGCCAGGGCACTGAGCATAGGAACAAGATTTTTCAGGTTCGGAGAGAAAAGTCCACTAACTATGCCACGGGTATTATTAATTCCCAGCAGGAAATCTGAAATATTCACCTCCACGATGATCCAGCCAACTACCATCGTGCTCAGTAGCAGGATGATAATGAACCAGCCACTGATAGTAGAGAAGAATTTGCGTTTGAGCAGGGTTTTATTTTCACTGATCCGTAAGCCAATAGAATCATTAAAAACCTGCATAAAAAAAGTGGCAGCAACGGCAAAAATCAGACCAGGGATCAGAAATGTACTCCAGACCAAAATCAGGTTGATCAAAAATATCAGGCTTCCTGCGAAATACGTGCTGAGAATGAAATCAATAATAATGGAAGTAGTTCTTTTCATCGGATTTCCACCTCCTGGGCATCTTCACCATAAATGGCTTGAAACCTTGTTTCATCTATCATATCAGGTGTTCCGGAAAAGACCAACTCTCCATTTTTAAGAGCAACTACACGACTGCCGTATTTGCGAGCCAGACTTAGAAAGTGTAAGGAGCAAATGATGGTGATGCCATCTTCTTTATTGAGCTTACCCAGATATTGCATCACGGTGTCTGCCGTAGCAGGATCAAGACTGGCTACCGGCTCATCTGCCAGAATCACTTCCGGTTCCTGCATCAGAGCACGGGCAATCGCCACTCTCTGCTGCTGTCCACCGCTGAGATTTTTCACTCTTGTGTGAGTGAAATCACTTAAACCCACTCGAGCAATATTCTCTTTTGCCCGAGAGACAAGTTCTTTGTTTCTCAACGGAAATACACTCTGCCAAAAACCCATTCTTCCCAGATTCCCCGATATCACATTCACTAATACAGAAAGATTATTGATAAGATTGAATTGCTGATAGACCATACCAAATTTGCGTCTGATTGCTCGTAGCTCAGCACCCTGCAGGTCCGTAGTTCTTTGCTGGTCAAAATAAATATCACCTGAAGTGGGCTCTATGAGCCTGTTCAAACAACGTAGGAGTGTAGATTTCCCGGAACCGCTGAGGCCCAGCAACACCAGAAATTCTCCTCTATTTACGGTGATATCTACCTCTTTAAGAGCCTGGACATCAGCTGCAAAAGTCTTTGTGAGTCCCCTTATCTCTAATATTTCTGCCATTATTTAATAAATTCCTCTGCCCCAAATCCTAAGGTTTCCAGCGATTGGCGAACTATGTCATAATCACTATCACTTGATTTCACAAAATTATCTACAGAATATAATTCAAACAGGACATCATGACCTTCCGGGGAAGCGGCGAATTTGAGCAGAGCATCTACTATAGAAGCTTTCATTTCTTCACTAAAACCATTACGGAAAGTGACTGTATCATTGGGAATCCAATCTGTGAAAGCGATTGGAATCACTTTTTCCATAATATCAGGATAGGTCTCCAGCACTGCCTTTCGGGCATCCTGCGGCTCATTATTATGAGGAGGTGACCAATAGGAACACCCTACATCTGCACTACCCTGATACACTGCCAGAATTGCCTGAGGATGACCACCGGCAAAATAATACTTATCAGCTTTGATCCCATTCATTTTTAATAACGCTGAAGGATAAATATAACCCGAGGTAGAAGAAGCATCGGTGTATGCCACTATTTTTCCGTTTATATCTTGCAGGCTTTCTATGCCGCTATCTGCTCGAACAACTAATTGTCCGCGATATTTCTCCAGTCCATTCCGGACTGTTGTGAGAGCTACATGAGCCTGATACTTTTGATTTGCCAGTATATAGGCAAAAGTAGGCAGCCAGCCAATATCTGCCTGGTTTGTTCCCATTGCTTCAATCACAGCTGCATAATTAGTAGGAACCGCGATTTTGAATTTGTAGCCGGTCAGCTTTTCCAGTCCCTCAGCAATAGCATTACCGCTGGTTACCACTTTCCCTGCTTCCATGGAAGGAACAAAATACATCTTTATGGGATTGGAAGCCGTACCAGGTTCTCCTTTTTCGGTGCAACCAGTCAGAATGAGGATAATCAGCATCATAGATACCAGGTAAATAATTTTCATCTATATCTCCTATAATATTTTTTTAATTTCCAGAAGCTCAGTAACCGTGAATTCCGGTTTGTATCTGCCGGGTTCCTCACCGGTGAAATTGCACCAGATACTTGAAATGCCGGCATTTTGAGCACATTGAATATCAGAACTAAGGCTGTCACCAATTATGATAACCTGCTTTTTATCCGCCCAGTTCTCTTTAGTCATTATATGATCAATCACTTCAGGAGCCGGTTTGTGATAACCTATCACTTCTCCTATGTATAAAGCAGAAATCTCCTCGTTCAGAAAAGTATTACGGATTCTTCTTTCCTGAGCAGCCTTCAGTCCATTAGTGATTAAAGCAACCTGATATTTTTTTGTCAAGTATTCGTAAATTTCCTCTGCCTGAGGATAAAAAATACGAAACTGGCAGAGCAGGTTAAGATAGTATTCACCAGCCTTTTGGGGGTCTGCTGAAATATTTTCCTGAGTAAAAAATCTCCTGAACCTTTCCTGATTGATTTCCCCTATCTCCACCTCCCCGGTTTCCAGTTTCTGCCAGAACTGAAGATTTATCTGCTTATAAACCGTATATAATCTGGCAGCATCATCACTGGGTGCATAATGCTCCAGAAAAGCACTCATCGCCCTTTTTTCTGTTTGTCTGGTATCATAGAGAGTATTATCTAAATCCAGAAGGACATTTTTGTATCTCACCAGCTAATCTCCCAAATATTTTTTTGTTTACCAATTTTGCTGGTATTAATGAATAGGCAATAAAAATATGCTGAACAGGGAGGTTTTTGTGTATTTATTTCGGAGAGACCTGAAAAATAAACATCAGGTGGAGATTAATGTTCCCCACTTGAAATACATGATGTGTCTAAATGAAAGCTGCCTGAATCCCTATCAGAAGGTGCAGGCAGAGTTTCTGGAAATAATGAAACACATAAACCTTAACAGATATCACAGCTCCATCACAGCGGAATTGTATCAAGAAATTGCCTGTTATGCCGGAACTCAGAAAGATCATCTGATCCTGGGAAATGGCGCTGATGAAATGCTATATTACCTGTTCACTGCTGTGAGAGATAATCGTAATTCTTTTGCCTTGTCCCTATCACCCTCATATTTTGATTATCAAAGTTATTGTGATGCTACCGGTTTACAATTAAAAAACCTCTCCTTCAGGAAAGATTTCAGCTTTGATATTGACTGCTTTATGCAATTAGCACACGAACCTGACTGCCGACTGATTATTTTATGCAATCCGAATAATCCCACCGGAAATCTGCTGCCAAAACAGGTAATAATCCGTATTATTGAGGAGAATCCGGATATTCTTGTTCTGATTGACGAAACCTATTTTGAGTTCTCAGGTATCACCTTTGTCGATGATATCAGCAAATATAATAACCTGGTGATTATTCGTACTTTCTCAAAAGCTTTTTCCGCTGCTGGACTGCGGTTTGGATTCCTGATCTCTGCTCCTGAGAATATCAAAGAGATTAAGAAAGTGGTAACTGCCTTCAATCTCAGTATTCTCACCCAGGCAATGGCTTTGGCAATCATCAGACACAAACAGCTTTTTCTAGATTACAATCAGATGATCATTCGCGAACGGGAAAAAATGTATTACAAACTGAAAACCATGTCTCAGATTCAGGTTTTCAAATCATCTACTAATTTTCTGCTCTTCCGGTATAAGGATTACATTGACTTATTCTCCTATCTTAAAGAAAATGAAATCGCAGTAAGAAATGTGGGAAATGAAGGTATTTTGCAGAATTGTCTGCGAGTTTCCATAGCAGATGAGATATTAAATGGTATTTTTATTAAAACGGTGAGTGAGTTCGGACTATGAAAAAGTATAAATTTGTTTTGTTTCTGACGGTGATCATTGCAGTTTTCTTCGTGCTTAGCTGGTTTGTATATGATGGTATTGATATCTTTTTTGGTATGATATTTACACCAGCCAGTGAGAAAGAAGTTAAAGTTGAACCAACTCAAACACCCAGCAAGAAAACTCAAAGAACTAAATACACTACAAAAGAAACCAAATCGGTTGTTGAGAAGAAGGATGATACTACACCCCCGGATACCCGCTATATTACATCAAAAAAAACCGAAGGCCGCCAAAATTTCTTTGAAAGATTTATTATCAAAATATTTCCTGAACAGCTTGATTATGTGTTGAATCCTTACACTTTTTTTCTTCTGCTGGTGCTCTCTGTCTTGCCTATAATCGGGATTTTCATTTATATGGTGATCTATTACTTACGCTGATTGGCGCTTCATTATTATTTTTTTTAACAAAATTCGCTTTGACTTTTTACGTTTATTGTTAAATCATAATTCATTTATTTTCAATATAATAGAAGTTTTCTTTATTGCCATTAACCTTTCTGTGTCTATTTCTATATCTTTTTATTTTAGTTAGATGAAAGATTTTTACTTGACAATATTTTGGTTAAAGTGCCTAAATATACCTAATAAATACCCGAGGAGGTTTTAATGAATCGCCAAGAATTAGTTGCAAAAGTTTGTGTGGATGTTAAATTAACTAAAAAGCAAGCCAATTCGGCTTTGACCTGTATGCTTGATGCTATCGAAGAAGCATTGAGTAAAGGTGACAAAGTATCTCTGGTTGGTTTTGGCACTTTCAAAGTTGCTGAACGCAAGGCTCGCTCCGGTGTAAATCCTTCAACTGGTAAAAAAATTCAAATACCAGCTCGCAATGTTCCAGTTTTCAAACCGGGAAAGAAATTGAAGGATTCTGTTTAATTTACAGTCTCGCCCGTGATTCAAAATAAGCAAGGGTAATTTTACCCTTGCTTTTTTTTAAATGACTATCCGGCTGTCTCCGTAAAACTTGACAATAAGATTACTCGGTGGAAATTTGCTATCAAATATTCAATGGAGGTCTATTAATGAAACATTATGAAACGATAAGTTTCTTTGAATTTCAGAAGCAAT
>JAIPGP010000084.1 GCA_021735645.1 Candidatus Cloacimonadota bacterium | reverse complement strand
GCTACGGCTTACTTACCGATTCAAAGAGCTTTGATTATTCCATTACTGGAGATAACCATCTTTTTCACTTCCGGCTGAACAGAAAATTAACCGGACTGGACTTTCACCAGTTAGAGGCACACCACTTCGTGACGCACCGAAAACCACTAAAGAACACGAAAGGAAGAGAAATGTCACAAAGCTAATTATATTTTTTCTTCTTACATTTTTCGTGTTATTTAGTGGCATTAGAGGTTGATAATTTTTTTCTTTGATTTTCTTAGCCACATATGACGGCAGTTTCTGGCTATTACTCCCTGTCGTGTTCTCGCCCCACCTGAGAGTACTCCGGCGGTGCACATCCACTTATTACTCTTACCCGGGGTACCGTTACAAGTCCTGGTTTGGTTGGGGTTCTGGATTAGTTTTATTTGACAGTTAATTGTATATATGTAAAATCGATTATGAATATAAATATTTGGCGAAATATAGATTAAGAGAGGGAAAATGACATTTTCAAGCTTAAATAGAGTATTGTGTATAGCAATATTACTTTTAGTAATAGCAGTGCTTGGGGGAGATGTTAAAGAGTGGCATGGTCAAAAGAATGTATCTGAGAAAACAATCCGAAAATGGAATAATCTACAAAGGGCAAAGAAATCACAAGAAATCATCAATGACAAAGAAGACCGGAACTGGGAATTGATCGAGACCATTGAGATTGAGGGACATTATGGTAGAACTTTTTTTTCCAAACCCACATTACACGATAGCGGAGACCTGGTTTTAGCTCAGGAACATGACTCAAGAAAATGGTATAAATGTGATGAGAACCATAATCTAAGGGAAAGTGACATTGCAATAACTAATCCTGAATGCATTTCCAAATTTGGGAGCTATCTATTTACATCGTCCAGTGATGCAGCTAACCCTGACGGACATAAGACAAGCGTAGAGGAAGAGTATGCTAAATATCTATCTACATTGTCCAGTAATACAGCTAACCAGGACACAGTGATTTATACACAAACGGTTCAGGATATTCAGGGCAATATTTTCTGGACATTTGATGATACCACATACACAAGTATTAATGAAATAAATGAGGAAGGGACAATTTTAACGAAGAGGAAAGAATATTATTACACGATCATTAAAAAGGATCAATCCGAAATAGATATTGGTCCAATTCCTCCTGAAGAATATGATATTCACTTAGTTTTACTTTCCTTAAATGGTAAAGTGGCTGTGATAACAAAAAAGGCAAGGGATGCATCTTTACCGCCTCAATATCCAGTAACTTCCTATTTTATCATACTTTTTTATTCGGAGAAAGGGGAATTAATTAACACAGTTGAAATACAGGGAGCTGATAGTCCCTATACTAAAAAATTCAGTGATAATGGCAGATTCCTGATCATGGGGATTGATGAAAATTTGTGCTTCTTCAGGGATGGTGAATTGATATTGAAAAAAGATGTTGGAAGGCTGGGTTTTGCAGAGTTCAGCGAGGATCAATCTATGGTGATTGTAACCTCAAGATATGTAGTTATGGCGATAGATACAGAAACGGGAGAAATTATAAACTCGGATTGTTTTGCTGCTCCCAAAGGTATTGCGAATAAGGGGTATCCCTTTAATACAGGCTTTACTACATATCATCCTTATGTGACGAATTATGAAAGCGGAGAGATCATGCTTGTAGATGAATTTAAGCGATTTGATCAAAGTCGGCTTCATATGCAGCTATCCGGTGATGGTAAAATGCTTTCTGTTGCTTATAATAATCAGTTTAGAAAATATAGAATAGGGGATTAAGGGCAGACACTTGGGTCTGCCCCTACGGATCACGAAATTACTGTTTTTTTGCTGGACAATAAATAACGCGGCTGGAAGGTAACATTACTTGTATAAAAGGGGTGATAGAGATGAATAGTGAGCGATCAATCTGCATTATTGCTAATGGAGAGAAGCCGGATAGGGAAGTGCTAAAAAAGGGCGTTATCCGGGATGGAATGGTTTCGCTGATAAAGGGAATTATGTAGCTTCAGGAATATGTTTTTATACTTTAAAAGTTACGGAATCATTGCTGATAAGAAAAAAATGGAGCTGGTAAAATAATGGAGTCAAGATGAAGCGAATTATATTTATATTATTAATGATATCTTTGTTAAATGTGTTATTGGGAGCAGAACGATATATATTCTTGAATGAGAAGAGATTTGTGAAGGATGAGATCCCCAATGAATTCACTTTAATAGAATCTTTTACATTTGATGAGGGATTTATGAAATTAGAACTGACAACCCCTAGCGAAATTAGCAGTGGAACTCTTTCTTTTGCCGCGCGTAGATCAGAAGATGGTATGCATGCGGAGATATTAGCCTTTGACGGAATTAATAATGTTAACAAATACCAATTAGACATTGAATATCTCTGTACTGTATCACCGGGAGGAGAGTATTATCTGACAGAAAAAGATCACAAAGAATTCATACTTTATAAAAAGAGCGGAAAGGTTTGCTACTCAATGCAGAACGAAGGGCTGTATCGGGGTCCAATAAGCTCTACCGGTTTACAAGCAATGAAAAGAAAAAGCAATTACAATATTCTGTTAGTTAATAACAATGGAAATATAATGTGTGAGATTCCTGCTCTTGTTGATTCTGTACAATGGGGTCTTGCCTATTGTAATTTCTATTATAATGATAAACTGCGAGCAATTCACGTAGGAAGCATTTATGGTGAAAGTTGGGAAAATTCTTCCCCAGGGGATCGAGATTATTCTTTTTTAATGAAGATTATTCTATATCGCATTTCATTGATGTCAGCGGGGAAAATATAATAACTTCGGAAAATGACCAAGAAAGTAAGGAATACTTGATATACATGTCTTTTACCGGGGATCGTTTCAAAGATTTTGGTAACAAACAAATCCACATTTTACGAGGGGAGCAGGAAATCTTACAGCTTGAAGGTGAAATTGTTTCTTACAGCTATTCTCCAGATGGTAAATTACTTATAATGGAAACTGCAAGATTACCCGCAGGATACATTATCGATCTCGAAAAAGCAGAAATCTTAAGAAAACTAAATGTCAGATGTGCATCAAATTCATCCATTGCCAATAAAGGTTGTCCATATCTTGCTTACTGGTTTCATGACAAAATCAAAGTCATAAATTATATTACAGGAGAATTAGTTCTGGAAGAAGAAATTGTTCCAGACATTGGTGTTGAAGGAAACAATTTTCGAAAAATACAAATTTCTGGCAACGGTAAAGAGATTATGGTATTCAGAAATAATCTGTATAAGAAATATGAAATAATGTCAAGTGAAGGAGTAAAAATAAAATTTACAGATATACTCAATAGGAAATTTGTAATAATCATAACTTTTGGTTTATTAATAATACTCATTTCTTTTATTTTATATCAATACTCCCGGAAAAAAAAAAGAGGGTAAGTCGGATGTGTACCTCTAACGGTTCTCCGGAAGTGGGACGCAGATGACGGCAGTTCCTTGGTAAAATCTGTCGTGTTCGAGCCCCACCTGAGAGTACTCCGGCGGTGCACGTCCACTTATTTATGAGCCTCAAGCAGTTTTTTCTGGACATTAACTAACAGGTCTGGAGTGTAACATTACTTATGGATAAGGGGTAATTGGAATGAGTAGTGAAAGATCGATCTGCATTATTGCTAATGGCGAAAAGCCTGCTAGTGAAGTGCTTAAAAGGGCGTTATCAGGGATGGGTATGGTTATTGCTGCTGATGGGGGGAGTGATCATTGCCGGAAGATGGGGGTGATCCCGGATGTGATAATCGGGGATCTGGATTCGACTGCAAAAGGTATCGGTAAGATTTTTCCTGATAGTGAGATAATTCACCTGCGTGATCAAGAAACCAGTGATATGGAAAAAGCAATTGAATATGCTGTGACTTTTAAGCCAGTCAGGATAAATGTAATATCTGCTATGGGTAAAAGAACTGATCATATGTTGGCAAATATCCTGTTATTTGATCATCTTAATAGATCAGAGAGATTAAAAGATGTGGAAATACATATTTATGACAATCTGGGTGTGATAAGATTTCTGGCTCCCGGCAGGCATATTATCAGGAATCGGCGGGGCAGAACAGTGTCTTTTTTCAGTCTGGGCAGTATCAGTAACTTGACATTAAAAGGTTTCCGATATAATTTAGAGAACGCAGAATATAAAGAGAATTTTATGGGATTAAGCAACGTATATGAGTCTGAGGAATGCATAGTAGAATTTGCAGGGGAGAGCTTGATCTGGTATGAGTGCTATGAAGCAGAAGGAGATGAAATAGATGAATAATCAGGAATACCGGAATTTGCCGGGCGTAGATAAATTGCTGCAGTCCGAGGAAGGCAGTAGATTGACTGCAAAATACGGACTGGAAATCGTAACGGAATTATTGAGACAGACGATTGAGCAGGCTCGCGAAGAGATAAAGCAGGGGAAAAAAGCCCAAACAGCAGCAGAGATTATAGCAGTATCTGAGCAGAAGCTGGCAGAGAAGATGACTGGCAGTTTGCGAGCCGTGATAAATGGCAGTGGGATAGTATTGCACACAAATCTGGGCAGAGCACCATTAGGTGAACGGGTGATGGCAGATTTGCAGCGGGTGCTTACGGGTTACAGCAATCTGGAATTTGATCTTTCAACGGGTAAAAGAGGCCAAAGAAATGTGCATGTAAGCGGCATATTAAAGGAAATCACCGGGGCGGAAGATGCTGTGGTGGTGAATAATAATGCTGCAGCTGTGATGCTGATACTAAAGACCCTGGCAGATGGCAAGGAAGTGATAATCTCCCGGGGAGAAATGATAGAGATAGGCGGATCGTTTCGGATACCGGATATCATGGCTGCATCTGGTGCAAAGATGGTGGAAGTGGGCTGCACAAACCGTACGAAGCTGGCAGATTACCGTGAGGCGATCACAGAAAATACTGCCCTCATCTTTAAGGCACATAAATCTAATTACTATATAGGCGGATTCTGTGAAGAAGTGGAGCTGGAAGAGCTTGCAGCCCTGGCACATGAGCATGATCTGGCTATGGTCTATGATATTGGCAGCGGCTTATTGCGCATACCTGAAAACCTTGATCTGGGTGCAGAACCGGAAGTGAGATCTGCTTTGCAGTGCGGAGTGGATGTGATCTGTTTCAGCGGAGATAAGCTTTTAGGCGGACCGCAGGCTGGCATAATTGCCGGCAGATGTGAATACATCACAAAAATAGCCAAAGCACCGATGATGAGAGCTTTACGGGTGGGTAAAATGACGATGGCGGCTTTGATCAGCGTGATGCAGGCATATTTGAATGAAAATGAGTTAAAAGAAAAACTGCCCATATTTAACATGCTGAGCAGATCCATAGATGAAAAGAGAGGACTGGCAGAGAAATTGACCGCGCTTCTGGAAGAAAAGGGGATACATACAAAAATAATTGAAAGCTTTGGCAGATGCGGTGGCGGCACCATGCCGGAACTGAAAATAGCCAGTCTGGCAGTTCAGATAATCTTTGCTGAGGCAGAGCAGGCAGAGGTGGTGCAGCGAGGTTTACTTGCGGCTGCCATACCGGTACTGGGTGTATTACGTGAAGGAGAGCTTATCTTTGATGTCACCAGTCTTTTACCGCAGGATCTGGCTGTGATTGCGGAGCAGCTTGCCGGGCAGATGAACATACTTTAAATTAATATATGCAGTTATCTGAGCTTATATATACCTATTCCAGTGCCATGCTGGCAAAATATGGCGAGAAAGTTTTCCGGGTAGGTGTGAGCACAGGGATCACCTGTCCTCACAGAGATGCCGGGGGCTGTATTTTTTGCAATCCCGGTACTTTTCGGGGGGCATATCAAGATAATAATCTCAATATTGAAGAACAATTAGAGCAGGGTATGGCAATTCTGCGGAAGAATAGTAAAGCGAAGTCATTTATTGCCTATTTTCAGGATGAGACATCTACTGCGGGTGATCTGGAATATTTAGCTGACCTTTTCAACCGGGCACTGCAATATCCCGGAATAAAGGGGTTAGTGGTCTCTACCCGGCCTGATTATATAAATCCACAGGTCTGCGAAATGCTGACCTCATTTAGTCAGCCTGTAAGTGTGGAACTGGGTATGCAAAGCATCCATGATAAAAGTTTGAATTTTCTGAGGCGGGGTCATAGCCAGGCAGATACTGCCAGGGCTATAGAGCTGTGCCGGGAGTGGGGAATAGAGACAGGAGTGCATCTGATATTAGGCATTCCTGAAGAGTGTTTTGGGGATATGCTGGCAACTATACGTTGGGTCTCAAATAATACTGCTATCAGGGAAGTGAAGCTGCATAATCTGGTGGTTTATGACGGAACTGACCTGGCAAAATTATGGCAGGCTGGCGAAATAAAGCAAATGCCTGTAGATGAATATATAGAAATATTATGCGAACTGATACCCTGGATACGGAGTGATATAGTGATCAGCCGCTTATTTACCAGTAATATTCTACATAATGATCTGGCGATGGCTGCCCTGAGCGGAAATAAAACAAAGTGGATGAACCTGTTACGCTTGAAGCTGCTGGAGAAGGGATATAAACAGGGATCTGCTATAATTTAAGATTATTTCACCGCAGAACACACAGAGAATGTAATGTCAGAACACCTGACCTCATAAAAGATAACTAAAATGTAATGCCATACATTTCAATATATTATCTCCTATTTACTTTTTACCACTTGTCAGAATAAAGATTTTGAATTGGACTTAATCTTTGAAAAACATGGAAGTCTAAATTCCGATAATTTTTCTTCAAGACTAACGACTAAGCATTGCGTCATAAATATGTGTCACATTTTAACGCAGTAATTTTGAATTATATACGACGTGAAGAGCTTCAATATCCGTTGATATTGAAGCGATGAACAACGCAGATAGAATTTAAAAGAACAAGTTAAAAGTCACAGATATTTATGAGGTAATGCTTAACTATCCATCAAAGATATGCCGAAAGATGCTTTGTGTTGCTTAAAGAAAAACTTCCAGCCTGTTATAGATAGAAAAGAGTAAGAAGAGTAAGAAAAGAGTAAGATCATAAATCCCTGCAATAATATTAATTACAACATAATCTTACTCTTTTGGCGTTTTTTGAAGATTACACCTGCTATTTATATGATTAAAAAAAACATCTTTTTTCAATAATTTCTTCACTATTCACTCTTAAATAACACATTACAGCTCTCAAATATATTGTGACCCAAATGTAACGTCTTAATTTATTGTTTAGCATACTTTTAACTCATTAAATTACATTTTCGCCCATTTTTGCAAATCTATACCCCTTATTTTATTTTTTTTTAGCAGTAGTCTTTGGTAAAATTGGAGTCATTTTAATATCTTTGAGGTTAGGTGTTCTGATTGTAATGTAAGAATTGTTTAACCGCGAAAACCGCTAAGACCGCGAAAGAATGTAATGTGAAGAACTAAGGTAAGCTAAGACTTGTAACGGTACTCCGGATAAGAGTTTTGGGCGATATTGACTGGCTGTTTTGATTTCCTTCTCACTTCCGAGTCGCGAGTTTCGGTTCACGATTCACCAGTAATAAAGATACCATTGGCAAGGTTTGATTGCGGGATTTTTATAATACAGGAAATAATAATTGACGATAAAAGACAGTTTTAATAATTACAAACCTGAGGATGCTGATTATGAATAATTTCGGGATAATCTTATTAATATTGATCTTAGGACTGATGCAGATGTCCTGCACGCAGCAATTACCCCAATTTAATGGTGATAATGCCTATAAAATGCTGGTGGAACAATGTGACCTGGGTCCCAGACCACCAGGCTCCGCTGAAATTGAGCTGTGCCGCGACTATATTATAGAAAAACTTAATGAGTATGGGGCAGAGGTGAAGCTGCAGAAATTTCACGCAGAAGTGCAGGGAACAGAATTTGAAGGTGTGAATATCACGGGCAGTTTTTATCCCTTTTTAAGTCGGCGGATAATATTGGGTGCCCATTATGACACACGACCCTGGGCAGATAAAGATAGCCTGCCCGAAAATCATCTTAAACCTGTATTAGGCGCAAATGATGGAGCCTCCGGCGTGGCAGTGCTGCTGGAGATAGGCAGGATACTGGCAGGTGAGATGCCGGCGGAATATGGCATTGATCTGGTGTTTTTTGATCTGGAAGATATGGGTAGTTATGAGGATGATGAAAGCTGGTGCGTGGGCTCAGAATACTTTGCTCAGCACTGGGTAGGTGATAAACCGGAAAAATCTATCGTGATTGACATGATAGGTGATAGCGACCTGCGGATTCCTATGGAATACCACTCATATCATAATAGTCCGCTGCTGGTGCGTCAGGTGTGGGATATTGCCTGGCAGCTTGGTGTGAAGGAATTTGATTCCCGGATTGATAATGCTATTCATGACGACCACTATTCTTTGATCAAAGCCGGCTTTGAAGCAATTGATATTATTGATTTTGATTATAAGTGGTGGCATACTGTGCATGACACTCCGGATAAATGCTCAGCAGCTTCTCTGCAGGCTGTGGGGCAGGTTGTGGTAAATTTGATTTACCAGAAATAGCTATGTTCAGACCTCAGGATTATTTTACAGTAAATGAACGGAAAATATTCACTTTCGTGCTGGTAATGGTCTTTCTGGGGTTAGCACTAATGTATTTGCAGTTAAAGGCAAATGAGGAAGTATTCACCGGCAATCTCACATCTGTGAATGCAAATATGAAAGCTGTGGATATCAGAATTGCAAGTCAGGATGAACTGGAGGCATTACCACGGGTGGGACCTAAGCTGGCTGAGCGGATAATTGCCTGGCGCAGCGAGAATACTTTTGAGAGCAGTGAAGACCTGGTGCTGGTGAAAGGTATTGGCGCTGCCACCATGGACAGGCTGCGACCTTATTTAGTGGAATTTGGCAAAGTGAGAACGGAAACTGTGCCGGACAGCAGTGCTGCAGCGGACAGCTTGATTGATCTAAACCGAGCAAATTCAGAAGAATTAATGCGTCTGCCGGGCATAGGTGCAGTGAAAGCACAACGAATTATTGACAGAAGAAGCGAGATCGGAAAGTTTAACAATGTAAGGGAATTGCTGGAAGTGAAAGGTATTGGTGAAAAGACGCTGGCAAAATTATTGCCCTATATTAAATGTGAGAGGTAAAAATGGATACAAAACCGACATCGACATTGGCGAAACTTCATGTTTCCCAGGGAAAGTATGATTATGCTTTGGCAATTTATCTTTATTTACAGGCAAAAGAAGGTAAAAGCTATCGGGATGAAATCACTGAAGCAATGATTGCGATCTGCGAAACACGCTGGGGAGATTATGATAAGCAGATCAAAAATATATTCAGCAAAGAAGAGATTGCCAGTTTTCATATTGTGCCTGATGACCTGCAACTGGCTACTGCTGAAACATTAAATGATATTCAAAACGATTTTGAGGGGACAATACCTCAATTAACAGAAATAATCAAAGAAGAGCCGAAACTGGAAGAACCGGAGAAGACCGGTGAATTGGAAGTCGAGGAAGCACCTGAGCCTGATATTGAGGAAGAAATTGCCGATAATCCGGAAACAGAAACAGTGCCTGATGAACCTGATGAGGTTGATGCAGATGCTGAAAGAATTGAATTTCCTACTTTGGGTGATGCCGTTTATGAAGAACCTGAGATAAAACTACCAAAAAAAGAAGTACCGGTAAATAAAGAAGAGCTTGTTCCTGGTTTAGATGATTTTACCAATAACTATAAAAAGGAAGTAAAGCAAGGTTTAACCGAAGATAACAGCTATTCTGATGATGAGAATCTGGAGAAGAAACTGCAGGATGATATAGACCAGAAGCTTTTTAATGTGCTGCGGATCATGCGGGGAATGAGTGCCGAAGAATTACGCCGCGTGCTGAATAAGAAACTGGGAGAAGGTACTAAACTGGAAGAATTGACTTTGGGAGATCTGGAAGAGCTTCTGGATTAATACAAAGGAAATAAAAGAGTAATAATTGAGAATAATAGCTGGTAAATATAAAAAGCGAACACTGCAGAGTGTACCCGGTAACACCGCCCGTCCCACAATGGACTTCCTGAAAGAAACCATCTTTAATATCATACCTGATTGTGAAGGTAAGGATTTTCTGGATTTATATGCCGGCAGTGGCTCAATTGGACTGGAGGCAATCAGTAGAGGAGCTTCCAGAGCTGTGTTCGTGGAATTTGCTCACAATTGTATAGTGACAATTATCCATAATATTGATACCTTGGATTGCCGGGATCAGTGTAAACTTGTTCGTAAAAAAGTGCTGCCTTTTATCCGCAAATGCGAAGATAAATTTGATCTTATCTTCCTCGATCCTCCTTATGATAAGAAACTGGTGAATTCTACAATTGCTGAAATTATTCAGAATGATCTGCTGCGTGAAGGCGGTTTCATCGTAATTGAGCATTCTATTCGTGAAAAGCTTGCACCCGAGTGGGATGTGTATATCCACAAAATAAAAAAGACCCGGCAAAGCCAGGTCTCTATATTAACTGTTAATAAATAATCTATTTATAAGATTTCTCTATTTCCCAGATAAGGTCTTAATACTTCTGGTATTGTGATAGAACCATCTTCATTTTGCCAGGTTTCTATCAATGCAATAAAACTGCGAGGTGTAGCCAGTCCTGAGCCATTTAGAGTATGCAGGTGTTTCACTTTGCCATCAGCATCACGGAAACGGATATTAGCTCTGCGTGCCTGAAAATCAAGGAAATTTGATACTGAAGAGACTTCCAGATATTTATCCGAGCCAGGTGCCCATACTTCCAGATCAATAGTTTTGGCAGAGGCAAAACTGAGATCACCCGTAGCCAGAATCACTACCCGATAATGCAGACCAAGCGCCTGCAGGATATCCTCTGCATCATGCACCATTTCTTCCAGTACATCAAAGGAAGTTTCCGGCTGCACAAATCTTACCATCTCTACTTTATTAAATTGATGCACCCTTTGCAAACCCTTATTATCTTTCCCATAAGAACCAGCTTCCCGCCGGAAACAGGGGCTATAGGAAACAAATTTGCGGGGCAGAAGGGAATAGGGTAATATCTCACCAGCATAGAAATTTGTGACGGACACTTCTGAGGTTGGGATCAGGAACATGTCATCCTGGTCAATATGATACATATCATTTTCCAGTTTAGGTAATTGTCCCGTACCAGTCATAGTTTGACGATTGACAATAAAAGGGGCAGACAGTTCTTCATACCCGTGTCTGCCAGTATGAAAATCCAGAAAGAAATTAATGAGAGCTCTTTCCAGGGCTGCTCCTTTGCCGGTATATGTAATAAACCCGCTACCGGACATCTTAGCTGCCCGTTTGAGATCAAAGAGCTGGTTGATCTCAGCCAGTTCCACCTGATCAAGCGGTCGGAAATCAAATTTCTTCGGTTCGCCCCAGGCTCTGATCTGCTGATTATTTTCTTCCCCGCCTAAGGGTACGCCTGCTGCCGGCAGATTTGGTACTGTAAGCAGCAAATTCTCCAGATCACTGGTGATTTTGCTTAGCTCTATTGTCATATCTTTTATGGCAGCGGCAGTTGATTTCATTTCTGCCATAATAGCAGTTGTATCTGCTCCTGCTTTCTTCAGCTCAGGAATTTCACTGCTGATCCGCTTCTGCTCGGAACGCAGATTATCAAACTCAAACTGCCGTTTGCGCTTTATTTCGTCTAATTCCAGAATCTGGTCGATATCAGCTTTCTCATTTTTATTTATCACTGCTGCTTTCAGTAGCTCAGGGTAATTACGGATATATTTCAGGTCTATCATTATTACTCCGTTAGATCTTATATTTTCTGGGCAATTTTCAGCATTTTAATATAGCTTTCAATATCCAGAGAAGCTCCACCGATCAAGCCGCCATCGATGTCCGGTTGAGCCAGAAGCTCTGCCAGATTCGCGGGATTGACGCTGCCACCGTATAAAATTGGCAGGTCTGCCGCTACTTGCTCACCGTATTTGGCTGCAATCCAATCTCTGATCATTTTATGGATTTCCTCTGCCTGCTGTGGAGAGGCTGTTTTTCCTGTTCCTATTGCCCAAACCGGCTCGTAGGCTATCATAAGGTCATTGTCAATCTCAATGCTCTCCAGACATTTACTCAGCTGGTTCTGCACTACTTCCACAGCTTTTCCTGATTCACGCTCTGATAGTGATTCGCCTACACAGAGGATGGGAATAAGAAAATATTTCCGAAGCTTCTGGATTTTCTGGTTTATCAAAGAGTCTGATTCCTGAAAGATTTGACGCCTTTCAGAATGACCTACCAGACAATATTCCACATCCATGGATGAAAGTATATCAGCAGATATCTCTCCAGTGAAAGCTCCATTATCATATTGCGATACATTTTGTGCTCCAATACTAAGAGATGTCTGGTCAGCAGTGTCTGTTGCCAGCTCCATATATGTGAAAGGCGGACAGATAAGAGCTTGAACGTCGCCTGTGCCTGTGGATTGCAGGTATTCCGCTAAATGGAAAAAAAAATCATCGGCAGCCTGAAAGGTCAGGTTCATTTTCCAGTTTCCAGCAATGTAAATTTTTCTCATGATTCACTCCTTTTCATGTATTCTACTAATAATGACAGATTTTTCGTCAATATTAGTTTGGCAAGCAGAAAAGAGAAATCAGATTATTCTCCTAATTTCTTCAGGAAATTATTGTACACTTTAGACTGAAAGGCTTTTTCCAATTCCTTGAAATCGTCACCCCAGAAATAGAGCTTAAATCCGTCTCTGGTGATATCTTTATCTATGCGGGATGGCATAGGGCTATAGAAAATGATAAGCTGGTGCAGTTCTGTGCTTTGCGAAAAGAAATTTACTGAGGAATTCACCTGAGAATTATGCCAGGTATTATGTCTTTTAAAACGTGATTCCGCTGTAGGCAGCACTCCGAGTTCCAGATCATATTCTTCTTCCCAATCCATAGCATTTCTATACTTACGCTCAAAGCGTTTGATAAGTTTATACATTTCATCACGATATTCGTCTGTAATTGTGATTTCCATAGGGAATTTTTCGTCAGGAATTGCCATGTAGAAACTTTCTGCATCTTCATCATATTTAATCTCAATTTTTACTTCTACAAGATTATTTATAAACTTATTACAGACCAAAGCTTTGAAACTGGTAACCGGCATATCGGCAAACAACGAAAACCCAAAAAACAGCAGTATGAGATATATTATTATTATTTTCATCTGATCTCCATTTTTTTTTCTTGAAGAAAATATAATTAATATACAATTTCTGGCAATAAAAAAAACCGATCCTGACGGATCGGTTCAATATTTTATCTCGAAAGTATTTTTTTATTGTGAATTGATAGACTCTATATAACCCTTAGCAATTGAACCATAAGTAGGATTTGTCTGAATTTTTTCAAAGTCTGATCTGGCTCCCAGAAGATTACCATTATTATAGTTGATCATTGCACGATAATAAAGTGCTGCTGCTGCATCTGGTTTATTTTTCAGGTAAAGCGTAATATTCCTCTGGCAATCATCGTAGCGCTCCAGATCATAATATCGGCTGATCAATAAAAGGGTGATATCATTATCAAAACGCAATTTATTTGACTTCTCATAATATTCCAGTCCGGTAGCGATTTGTCCCAGGTCTTCATAGAGCTTACCCAGATTTTTATACGTCCTTATCTTAGCTGCCTGAGCCGGTTCTGTAGCCAGGTAATCTTTATATGCCTGAATAGCGGCTTCATTTCTGCCCAGCGTAAGATTAATTACCGCGATATCATTTATGGTATTTGAATCCTGTCTAAGATCGTAGGATTTGTAATACCAGATAAGAGCATTTTCCCAATCCTCTCTGTCTTTATATATCGAAGCTATTTTTTTGCAATTCTTATATCCGGGTTCTACACTGTCTATATAGGTATAGGTCGCTATAGCGTCATCAAATCTCTCCAGCTTCTTCTGGAGCAGGGCTTTTTGATCATAGAGCATAATATTTTCTTTATCAAGATCTATCATGCTGTTAAGAACTCGCAAAGCATCTTCTAATTTTGAGGTTTTCACATAACAATCAAAAGCAATTGTCAGCCAGTGTGAGATCAATGCCGTGTCATTTGGCACTTCATCTTCAGCTACTGCTTTCTGAAATAATGTGATGGCTTCTTCACAGGCTTGGGCGGATTCAGATAAACTGCCTTTTTCCCAGAGTCCCTCTGCTTCCACACCTTTTTCCCGGGCAAGACGCTCAGAAGATTTTTGTGACCACAGGCTCGCTGTTACTACCAAAAGTAATACTAATACAAGTACATGACCTTTTCTATACATCTAATCCTCCATAATTTAATTTACTTTTCGTCAATTACTGATTATTAGTGTAGCTGTCAACCTTTGATTTTTTTTCACTAAATAGAGAGACCAGATAATCCAGCCGGAGATGCTCTGTAAACGCAGTAAACCAAATAAACCCGCTTAACTCTGTTTACTCTGTTCAACATGTTCACTGCGTTTACAACACATCTCAAATACAAGTATTGACAAAAGAGAGGGAGAGTAAAAATTACCATCAAATGCTAATAAGAGGTGTGTTAATGAGAATACTGGTAACAGGTGGAGCTGGTTTTATTGGCTCACATCTGGTGGAGAAATTACTTGCTGCTGGTTTTTCTGTGGATAATATTGATAATTTTGTTGATTATTATGATCCCCAGATTAAGCGTGATAATATTGCCGAATGTCTCACTTCTGCAAACTTCCGCCTTTTAGAAGGTGATATCAGGGACCGCAGTTTTCTGGCTGATGTTTTTGACAGCCATGAATATGAAATGGTAATACATCTGGCAGCAATGGCGGGAGTGCGACCTTCATTAGAACAGCCTCTTTTATATAGTGAAGTCAATATCGGCGGAACTCAAAACCTCCTGGAAGAATGCCGTAAGAGCAAGATAAAAAAGTTCATTTTTGCTTCTTCTTCTTCCGTGTATGGCAATAATCCCAATTTGCCTTTCCGTGAAGATGACCCCGTGGATTATCCTATTTCGCCTTATGCTGCTACTAAAAAAGCTGCTGAACTGATCTGCCATACTTATCACCATCTTTTTGATATCTCAATGATCTGCCTGAGATTTTTTACGGTTTATGGACCACGGCAGCGTCCCGATCTGGCTATTCATAAATTTACCAGGCTTATCTCAGAGGGGCAGTCAGTGAAATTATACGGTGACGGCAGCACTGCCCGGGATTATACTTATATAGACGACGTCATTTCCGGGATCATGGGAGCGGTGAAGTATGTATATAAAAATAAGTGCTATGAAGTCATCAATTTAGGTGAATCAAAGACGATCAATCTGCTGGATATGGTTAATATAATATCTGAGGAAATGGGTAAAAAGGTGAAGAAGGAATTTGTGCCCATGCAGGCAGGAGACGTGCAAATCACTTATGCGTCAATTGATAAAGCCCGGAAAATGATCGGTTATCATCCTGACACAGATTTCCGCGAGGGGATCAGGAAATTCTTAGGCTGGTATTATGAAAATAATAAAATGAGATATATGGAGGATCAATGAAATTAGCTGTGATAGGAACAGGTTATGTAGGTTTAGTAACCGGCACCTGCTTTGCAGAAATGGGTAATCAGGTTATTTGTGTAGATAATGATGAGACAAAGATCAATATGCTCAATAACGGTAAAATCCCTATCTGGGAACCAGGGCTGGCAGCAATGGTCAATAGTAATGTGGAGCAGGAAAGATTAAGTTTCACTACTGATATTGCACGTGCGGTAAAAGAATCTGAGATTTGCTTTATTGCGGTGGGTACTCCTCCTGGAGATGACGGCTCAGCAGACTTGCAGTATGTGCTGGCTGTTGCTGAAAGCATTGCCCTTAATATGGATAGCTATAAAATTATTGTTGATAAATCCACTGTTCCGGTAGGAACTGCTGACCTGGTGAAAAACACGGTTTCTGCGATTCTGGCAGAACGTGGGGTTGACCATGGCTTTGATATCGTGAGCAATCCTGAATTTTTGAAAGAAGGCTCTGCCATTGCAGACAGCATGAAGCCGGATCGTGTGATCGTGGGTACAGACAATCAGAAAGTTGCAGATATCATGCAGGAATTATATGAGCCTTTCAGCCGTTCTCGCGATAAAACCATTATCATGAGTGTACGCTCAGCAGAAATGACCAAATATGCCGCAAATGCCATGCTGGCTACCAAGATTTCCTTTATGAATGATATTGCCAATCTTTGTGAAAAATTAGAAGCAGATGTGGAAGATGTTCGCAAGGGCATTGGCTCGGATAGCCGTATCGGCTATCAGTTTATATACCCGGGAGCAGGATACGGCGGCAGCTGCTTTCCCAAAGATGTGAAAGCTCTCATCAGAATGGCTCTGAAAGAAGATTCTCATGTTCGCGTACTGGAAGCTGTGGAAGCTGTGAATGATGACCAGAAAATGGTGCTGGTCAATAAAGTGAAAGAATATTATGGAGAAAACCTCACCGGTAGAACATTTGCGGTCTGGGGTCTGGCGTTTAAACCTAAGACAGACGATATGAGGGAAGCACCATCTATTAAGATCATCAAAGGTCTCATAGCAGCCGGAGCAAAAGTGAAGGTCTATGACCCTGTAGCAATGGAAACTGCCCGCAAAGCAATCGGTGAACTGGATGGTCTCTCCTATGGAAAAGATAATTACAGTATCTGTGAGGGAGTGGATGGACTATTGCTGGTCACAGAATGGAACCAGTTCCGCAATCCTGACTTTGCTTTGATCAAAGCAAGGATGCGCAAGCCAGTGATCTTTGATGGCAGAAACGTATATACCCCAGCAGAAGCAAGAAGGTCAGGCTTCGAATATTTCGGGATCGGAAGAGTTTAAATAATTGCTTTAATACCCTGATAAGGAGCGATAAGGAGCTTTGTATCCAGACTATTGAAAATCATCCCGTAGTTTTACACAGCCTAAGCGAAGGATGACCTGATCTTGATTTGCAATAAAAAAAAGTAAATCGATATAAAGTGAAAAAGAATTAGTCTGTCCATCTCGCTCATCCGGATTAAGAGCCTCTGCAAAAATTAGAATTCTAAGTATAAAATGAATTTATGTCCAGTTTTGAACTGTACCTGTGGCAAGACTTCTGAGCGACATAGACAGGCAATATATGCCGAAGTGCCACTATAGTAATATATTATACAGTTACCATAATAAATCATCATATATAGGAACATGCGCAAAGTTTCGCCAACATTTCATTTGTAAAAGTGTCAAAATACTTTAGCACTGCATTTTCAAGTTGATTCAATGACTTGTACAGCCTGTTATGCAGCGTGTTTTGTTTAATTTGCT
>JAIPGP010000083.1 GCA_021735645.1 Candidatus Cloacimonadota bacterium | reverse complement strand
CTCAAGCAGATTCGACTGATGAAACTGTGAATGCTTGGAATGAACTTTGTCGGAAAGCCGTGTGCGGGAAAACCGCATGCACGGTTTGATGAGGGGGACAGGTGGATAGAATACTTGAAGCCTGTCTCTACTCTACTGTGATCTGTGGCATCCGTGTTCTATATTTCAGGTTTTTTCTCTTCACCCAGACCAGGGAGCTCCGGATATAAGGATAAAGAAAAAGCGTCGATGATACACCGACGCTTTTTTATTTTTCAACTAACTGTTATTTGATAATTACCAGTTTGGCATGAGATTTACTGCCATTTGCTTCTACTCTGCTGAAATATACTCCTGATGCTATATCACGCTGTCTGCTGTCCTTCATATTCCAGTTAACCGTGTGTCTTCCGGCTTCGTAATGATCATCCACCAGTTCTGTTACCTTCTGACCTTTGATGTTATAGATACAGAGTTTCACCTGATCAGCCTGGGGAATATTGAAGGAGATATTAATACCGTCAGAACGCGTATTGCCGTAATAGAACGGATTCGGATAATTCATCACACTTAATACCGGCAGGATATTATCTTCTGTGTCAGACATCCAGACAGGTACAAAGCTGATCATGCCATTAACTACAGATTCTGCCGGTTCATATTCCAGATCACCGTCCCGGCTGAGATCATATTCCACACCGTCTATTGTGACTATCACTACTACATCTTGCGGCAATTCGTTTTCATCTAAAGCCAGAATAAAGGTCTCCGTCTGCTGCATTACTATTGAGAAATCCCAATCGATTCTTGCTTCCAATATATCATTGCAGTTCAGAGTATTTTGATTGTAATTAGTGAAACTGGCTGCAGTATCGATAATAGTGAACATGCTCAGGTTATTATCCGCCGGTGTAAGGTGCGGTTCCGGCAGGTCATAGAGCTTGTCATATCCAGGTGTAGCAGCGGGATTAAGAGCCAGGATCATTTCATCTTCTGCTCCGTTTTCCTGACTGGCAAGCAATCTCACCTTTAAGTCATAATCCTCAGTTACCAGATCATAATTGTTATTGTTATAGGGTATGAATTTTATTTGAATCCCATCTTCCCGGCAATACAGCAGGAACGCTTCAGTGGGATATACATAATCTATCTCGTGCCAGCTGCGGTCATAGGAATAAATGGCACTTTCAATCAGGTCATACTGGACAGCTTCTGTAAAAGTCATTTCCAGGTTTGGAGAAATTATCCGCAGATCATCACGCCTGAAACCAGATAAATAAGGGTTAGGCACAATATTCCATCCAGTCTGCAAAGCAAATTGCTCATTACCACCCTGGATGTCTTCTTCTATTATCGAGATATTACCAAACGCGCTTTCCAGAAAGTAACCTGTACCATAGAAGAAGGCTATATCCTGCTGATATTCATTGTACTCTAATGAATAGATATCAGCATCTTCTCCCAGCATATCATCAATACTTGAGGCACCCAGGAATGGATTGGCTATCAAATGCCAGCCAGCCGGAACTGCTAAAGCATAAGTAGAAGGCACACAGCCAAACTTGAAGCCTGAGGTATATTGATGCCTGTCTCCATCAATCATTTCCAGATCTATCATGATATGGGCATCTTCCAGCAGCATATTATCCGGCACCTGCCAGTTTGTCTGATTAAAGAAAGGCAGCATTGATTCTCCTATCAGCAAAGTCTCTGTGGGACTCACAATATAAAGATCAAAATCAGTGACCAGATAGCTGCGATCAATGCTCCAGCTAAAGGAGACTACATCACCTGCCTGATAAATGTGACTTGCCGGATTGGTGAATTCTACTGAAGGAGTGATATTGCCCCAGTACAAAGTGAATAAGCGCCAGCCACCATTCGTAACTGTATAAGTATAATCTTCTGCCAGAAAATCTATTACTGAGCCGGATGCCTGGTCTATTAGATAGAGCTTACGCCCGTCCCGGATAAACTGTCCCTGTGCCGATGAAGTGATATCATCATTCAATTGATTAGATTTCACCCGGAACACCCAGCTCTTTAATGTGGTATCAAAATTATAACCGCCTTCTATCTGCCGGATCATACTGCCGTGATTATCCCAGTCTTCTTCATAAAATTCGGCAAATACATAGTCACCAGAAGATGTTTCGTCCTGCTCAATATCATAATCAGCATCCCAGCTATTCGATGCCTGCGGACAGGCGCCAAACCAGATATCATCTGTAAGCAGACTATCTTCGTGCATAAAATGGATAGTATATATATCAAAGGGAGTCGCATAAGCCGGATAATTATGCCAGTATTCATTGCCCATCGAGTCACTGCTTGCCGCTATATAGGCATACTCTGTCCAGTTAGTCACCAGCGAATCTGTCCAGTTGTAGGTGTAATCATCAATATCATTCAAGGCAACCAGGAAAGGATTGGTCATCCAGCTGTCCACCATGGTATATTCATCTTCATTATCAGCTTTGCGGTAGATAAGAAAACCGGCATTCTCTTCCTGACGGTAGGCATTAAAACTGAAATTCGCATAACCATCTCTGGCAACTGCCTTTTCATAACGTAATCTGGCGGGTGCCGTCAAGCATGATACTTCATTGCTTAATTCCGAATAATTGCCATTGGCATCCAATACCCGCATCTGGAAAAAATATTCAGAATTATAATCCAGTCCCGTGATCACTGTCCAGGTTCCGGCGGCATTATTAAAATCTGCATCATTGCCTCTATCCCAGATTTCATAATTACCATTGGCAATTGGTTCCTGAGAATACAGTACTTCGTAAGTATCATAATCATAGCAATTAGTTCTCTGCCAGCTTAATTCCACTCGGTCATAATTTCTGCTCAAGATCTCCAGCGGTTCTGTAGAAGTAGGAATCTCGTCATCATCAAATTCAAATATAGTCGGTATCACTGCTGCCAGGTCTTCCGTCCAGCGTCCATAATACTCAAAAGCTCTGTCAAAGAGATGATCATAATCAAATCGCTGGGTAATGGGATCATAACCCCAGAACCAGTTTAAACTTGCCACTGACTGAGGATATACATTCGGTAATTCATCCATTTCTATATGAAAAAAAGGCTCAAAAGTCAAGTGATCATTTAAACCGCTGCATGTGTAAACCATCTGCCGGTTATAACGATATCCTACTAAATCAACAGAATTATTCACGCTGAATGTGGTATCTTCATTAGTATAATAAAAAGGAAAATTGCTATAATTAACTCCGTAAAATTCATTAAGATGCACTGCCGGATGAATACCCACTTCATTAGCTGCCAGCATGATCGGATTGCCCTGATTGATAATATCCCAGCCATATTGCGAATAATCCCGAATCGGTATCCCCGGGTCACTCTTGCCATAGCCAGCTGAAATCTGACAATTCGGATACCAGAGATGACGGTTCCAGTCATAAGAATGTACCTGGATACTCAACTCACGATGCCCATATGTCTCACGCATATAATCACAACTTGCCTGATATACGCTGTTAAACATAGTATCTTCCTCTCGGGTGGGATCGCAGAGACTATAGGAATTTCCATAATTAGTCCCATAGGGATTATCCCAATATGTTTCGCGTCCTACCCCGCTTGCCAACAAAACATAGGCATTGCTTTCCCGAAAGATTTTGAGGGCAAAGGGCAGAGTAAAATAGTCATCAGTATTATGAGGAGAAGTGATTACTACCGGATACGCTGCCAGAGGATTAAAGATATACATTCCCCAGCCATAATCAAAAGAACCCCGCTCATCATCTCCATCCCAGTCCGGTGTGCCATTATCATCCACATAAATAGGATTCAAGTCTTCTCTGATTATCCAATACACATTGCCCGATACTGTGTCATTAAATTCCACTAATTTAAAGGGTAATCCGGTTGCTAATATCAGAGAATCTGCCAGTTCATAATTCCAGTGCGTGATTTCTGTGGTAATTGTGCGCCAGGCTTCAAGCTGCTCACCGGTTGGCACGGTATAATTGCCAAATCCATTTAGCTGCCGGTCATAAGGTGCATATAGATTATAGCCCGGATCAGATACATATTCCACCACGTGTGAAAGCCAGTTATCATATTCCAGCTCACTATTCTCTCCATAAACAAATTCTTCTAAGGTTCCTGTTTCTGTTACCCAGCCCATCAAATTCAAGGCAAATACCAGTATGATTAATATTACTATTCTTTTCATCTTATTCACCTCTGCCCTATTTGATCAATAACAGACGGGCTGTATCTATCTGCCCCGAACTGGTTATCAGTTTAAAGAAATACATACCAGATGCGGCATAACCATCTGCTGCTCTGCCATCCCAATATACATTTTCAGGATTATTAACTTCCCGGCTTACTACCTTTCTGCCTCTCACATCATAAATTTCCAGTCTGGCAGGCAGGTCTTCAGATTGAATATTCAGCTCGATCCTGACATCTCCCCGGCTGCTGCCAGGTTGATAAGGATTGGGATATATTTTACTGATAGCAGCTTCAACTGCCAGTATTTCATTAGTTTCTATTTCTACTGCCTCGGGTAAGTAAACTTCTATTTCCAGCACTTCACCGGAAAATATCTCTATTTCCTCGAAATAAACCTCATAGCCATCCAGACTAACCCGGCACCCATGTAATCCATTATCTATTCTTTCTATCATAAAATAGCCTGATGTATCACTTTCAGTACTCCAGCTCAGCTCATCCACACTGATCAGAGCACCTTCCAGAGGCTCGCCTGTTTCATTATATACATAACCACTTAAATGACCATACGGTATGGGGGAAATTGTGAAAACCGTGTTTGCCACCCAGTCACAAAGTATCCCCTCCTGCATATTACAGGGATCAAAGGAGTATTGATCACTAAAACTGAATCTGGTTCTTCCGGCTTCCGGTCCCGGCACTTCACTGTAATAAAAATTGGATTGCCAGCTATGCAGTTCCTCTTCAAATTCCTTCTCGATCATCATCACCAGATTGGCACCCTGATATTCATATAAACTGTCTAACTCGATATTTATAATATTCCTGCCTGCCGGAAATTCATATACAGCGTCATATACCAGTTCCAGGCTGTCTGCACTCAGCCAGCCGTCTGACAGACTGTTCTGCTGCGTTTCGCCCAGCCAGATTCGTATATTAGTATCATTTACAGGATTCACGAAATTATTAAACAAATCAATACCGCTGATTATTCCTGTATTTTCCAGTTCTTCTGCATAATACAATGTCTGACAAATGCTGGTATTTCGCACCAGATTGACCGGCATCTGATAGGTAAAAGTATTCGCTTCACCAATCCTCGCAAAATGATTTTCTGAACCTGTAATATGAATATCCTGCTTCTCACTGTAGTCATTAGCGGGATTCTCATCCATACTCAGATAACCATAGCCATATAAACCCACTACAGTATCAGCGGCAGTCTCCTCCGGAGTGATTATAAGTTCCACTACCCGTTCATCTCCAGGTGGCAGCATCCAAAAAACTGTCTCCGAAGCGTACTCTGTTCCACTGATATCCACCAGATTTACAGTATAGCCGGTTACATTGAATTGTCCATTATTACGTACTGTTACCTCATAGAGATATTCTCCTCCGCCGATCAGATATTCCGCTCCTGTCATACTCACTAATTCCAGGTCATAAGCAAATTCCGGCTCTTCTAATATATAGAAAACACTGTCTATCCAGCCAATATCGGAGCCATTAGATACACTATAATCCTTATAATAAGTCCAGCTGAGGGTATGTATCCCGGCTTCCAGTTCATAAGCCATCTGTGTCCAGGCTACTTCACCTGAAATCTCTGCCAGCATCACGTCATCCAGATAAAATCTCAAAAAATCGTAATTAGGTTCACTGCTCACCTTCCAGGCAAATGACAGAATCCCGCTCTGCTCAAAATCAATCTCAATCCCGATTGTAGTTGACTGGTTATCTGCCACGTTTCCGCCCTGGGCACAGTAATCACCCTCAAAAGGGTAACTGCCGGAAACAAACCATTCCGCATCTCCTGTAAGTACCCAGTTATAAGCCGAAAAATCACCGCTCTCAAACCCTTCATCAATTGTCTGGCAATACAAAACTAATGGGATAAATATTAATAAAACCAATAATTTAGTTCTCAAACTGCCTCCTATATTATTTTATTTTTATTCACTTCCTTTTTAAGATACTACCCCACTATCTGTCAAATATATCTTAACTCGTGAGTCGTGAATCGTGAGTCGTGAGTCGAAAAACTTGACTGGTGTGTAGAATTTGCTGATAGGTAGAGAGTATAAGTACCTGTCAAGTTTACGACTCACAACTCACGTATCTATTTAATCAAAACCATCTTCCCCATTCTACTACTTGCTGCTCCCTGCAATTTATATATATAAACTCCGGAACCGTATTCGCCAGCATCCCAGGTATAAATCCCCTTACCCTGCAATCCTTCCACTCGCTGCACTTCTTCTCCTCTGATATTATAGATCATCAGATCAGATTCATTATTATCCCCTAACTCATAATAAATATTCGTACTTGGATTAAAGGGATTTGGATAATTATAGATTTCGCCTGTCTCCGTAACTTCTTCCTCTTCAGTTCCGGTCATGCGCATAATTCTGAAAGGAATATTATACTCATATAAGCCATCTTCACTGCTGATTGTTAAGCAAAACTCCCAGAAAGTATCATTTAAATCCGAAAGCACTGTCGTCAGATAAAGATATTCTCCTGGTTGAAGAGTAAATTCTCCCGATTCTTCTCCACTGATAGATAACTCATCTCCATTTGCCCGGGTTATCTCTCCTGTAAGATTCATTTCATCACTGGAATCATATACATAATATTCCAGTTCAACTGCACATTCTTCATCGGAAGTATTAAATATTGTCATAGTATCTAAAATGCAGGTTGTTTCCCCGATATGGATTTCTTCTTCCCGCACACCGTTAAAGGTCACCTGCACAGGATTTATATATTCATCCGCTGTACTCGCTGATTGGATTATCGCTCCTGTCAGCTCGTTCACCACGTAAATTCCCACTTGCCTGTCTGTCCAATCCCCTGCCGGAACATCTAAGACCTGTTCATATAACTCTGTATCCCCTGCTTCGGGAAGTATCAGTTCTTCATCAATCCGTTGCCAGTTCAATGCCAGATTATCAACTCCTGCTTCCTCGCTGTCTTCCCAGATTGTATATACAGCATGATACTCTCCGGGAACTACACCCATTAAATTCTCTATTGAATAATTTAAAATATTATTTTCAATATCAAGCTCTAATATCTTCAGTTCAACTGGAGATGAACGTAAGCCCCACGTATATAATGCCCATGAGTATCCAGGTATTTCCGTCGCCCACCGCCCGTTGACAAACACTCTGGGTAAATCATCTATATTATACAAATCTGTAAGCTCAATATATTCATCAATAGCAAATGGAGGCTCAGCTAAAAATGAGATATCCCAGAAGAAATTTGTTCCCAGATCTTCTCTAAAGCCGATAAATTCTGCTAATATGTCAGTTTCGACATCATTACCTCCGCCCTCAAGAAATAAAAATACCGGCGAAGTCCTCGGCGTATAATTAGGTTCATTTAACCAGCCATTTAGTTCTGCCTGAATATCGATTATAGTAGGATTTGTATTATAGGCGGGAGTATTATTCAGGGTTGAAGTCCATTTACATTCTCCTCTTGCCGGACATATCTGAATTGTCATCCGCGTCCATGTTCCTTGACCCGCAGCATCTGCCAGCACCTGCCATTGTCTTTCGGCTGTGAAATCACTGTCTCCTTCTATTTCCGCTGCCAGATTCGCATAGCGATTGCAATACTGCGGAGGATACAACACCCTGAAATGATTGGTCGCTACCAGATTATCTCCGATTATTGCTGGTGCAAGACTATTATCTGCCTGGGTCCGAACTGCTGTGCCCACATTATTCTGCTCAATGATCACTGGCTCTTCCCCATTTCCCTGCACGCAGGTAATAATAGCAGTTGCAGCACTGTTTGATCCTGAGAGTGCACTTATCATGTCCTGCTGGTCACACACTCCGCTTTCATCATAATCAAGCATCTCAATTGCCTTTCGCATGGTGAGAAGCACTGGTTTATATGGTCCCGCATTTACGATACTGTCATTACTCCCCACATCCATAAAACAGGTGAGTCCGCTTTCATTCGTTGCAGAAAGACCCGTCACAAACAGCGGATATGTGAAAGAAATAAAGGGCTGTTCATCCTCTTCCTCCGGCACACAAATCAGCAGCAGCGGATAATTGTCTAAGATACCGGCACCATTCCAGTCCAGATGTCGCGTCACGATCAAATCTCCCTGTAAAAGCGGATCATCTGCGGTAGATTCACCCCAACTGCTAAGCGTGGCACAACCAAAAGGATCACGCACACCCAGATCAAGACCCTGACCACGGGTATAGGCAAGTATATCAACCACGGCATTCACCATAGCCACATCATATTCATCTATTTCCCGGCCTAATGCAGTAAAATATATGCTTTCACCAGCAGCTTCAATACCTTCCAGCGAAGCAGCAAATTCTGCCAGATAATCAGCATCTACTTCCCAGTTCGCCATAAATATATTCCTGCTCTGATTATACATATAAGCATTCCCACTATACATATAGCCAATTACATAATCTTCAAATAATTGCACACTCTCCTCAGCCAGCAGATAGCCCTGAGCATAACCCCGCTCAGCATGCGTGCCCCAGCACCGCACTTTTATCCTGCCTTCCCCCAGATCCTCACGCACCCCATTCACCTGACCATAACACAAACCGCCGATCATTACAGCTAAAAGCACAATCATTATCAATTTTCTATACATAATAGCCTCGCTAAATATTTTCCTAATAATCCAAAATCTCATCTCACGCGTCAAGCCTTTTTTCCCTATTCTCATATTCCGGTATCTATATGCAGAAAGGGTAAACACTCAGGTTTACCCCCACCATCTGAAATCTCCCATAATCTTCCTAAAACCTTACCCAACGTCGCCGCAGCGACTTCTGGACGATTGTTTTCACATATTCTGTAGTTTAATCTTCCCAGATTAAACATTTTTCCCCATCAAACTGGAAAGTTTGATCTACATGGAAAACCACTGCATGGGGAAAAAAAACACCCCCTCACTTAGCTAAGGAGGGCTCGATCGTAGTTTAATCTTCCCAGATTAAACATTTTTTCCCATCAAACTGGAAAGTTTGATCTACATGGAAAACCACTGCATGGGGAAAAAAAACACCCCCTCACCTAGCTAAGGAGGGCTCGATCGTAGTTTAATCTTCCCAGATTAAACATTTTTCCCCATCAAACTGGAAAGTTTGATCTACAGGGAAAACCACTGCATGGGGGAAAAAAAACACCCCCTCACCTAGCTAAGGAGGGCTCGATCGTAGTTTAATCTTCCCAGATTAAACATTTTTCCCATCAAACTGGAAAGTTTGATCTACATGAAAAACCACTGCATGGTAAAAAAAACACCCCCTCACCTAGCTAAGGAGGCTCGATCGTAGTTTAATCTTCCCAGATTAAACATTTTTCCCCATCAAACTGGAAAGTTTGATCTACATGGAAAACCACGTGGTAAAAAGCAAAATTCCGCCCAGTTAAACAGTTATGAACGGTACTCCGTGCATGATTTCTGGACGACCATCTTTCTCAATTATGAATTTTTTAATGAAATGAAATGAAATGTAACCCAGATCAAGATGATCTGGATACGCAACAAAGTAAGTCCCACTAGCGAAATACACCAGCGGTACACGTCCTCTTACCTCTTACACATTACATTTTTTCGCGGCTTTAGCGGCTTTCGCGGTTAATATTCTTATATTACATTATATTCAGTCAGGATAGTCGCCTACAATCCATCCACTGCGTCCTCTAGGTCATCTGCGTCCACTTAGTCCACTTCTTGAGCCAATCTCGCAGAGCAATAAAGCACGTACCCGGTGGGATTGAGCTTTTTTTGTTGTGTCTGACAGATGATACTTATAGACTATTTTAGGGTGAGTAATACAATATCATGCTTATTAAAGATATTATTATTGACAATAAACTACTATATCCTATATTTGGTTTCGATTACACGAAGGAGGTTGCTTATTATGAAGATCATGACTTTGAAGGGAGCGGCAGCATATTTGAATATGAATGCGGAAGTTCTGCGCCGGCAGGCTCAAAAAGGAGATATCCCAGCCCGTAAACTGGGTACTGGATCACGTTCACCCTGGCGCTTTATTCAGGAGGAACTGGACGAATATATGAAAGGAAACGATGTGCAGGCTTTAGCTGAACCTGAGGCTCATTCAGTATTAGAGAAACTGATCCGGGAGTATAAAACGGCAGGAAGCGAAGATAAGGAAGTGATGGCATTGAACCGGATAGGCAGACTGCAGAAGTCCGAGGCAGTCCCTTTTCTGTGTGAAATACTCTTGAACAACGAGAGTAGTATAAATCAGATATTCTGGTCGATCCGGGCAATTGTGGAAATATTAGGCAAGGAAGCCAGCAGGTATTTACAAATTTTCCGGGATCATGCTGATGATTGGATACGAATGGAAGTGGCGATATTTTATGCTTTGGAATTTGGCGATAAGCCAGCAATAGCAGCTCTCGAGGAGCAGTTTGAGAAAACGGGCAGTTTTTTGGTTTTACAGGTGCTTTTACAGGTGAAAACGCAAAAATATCTGCCGCACCTGCAGCAGATGTTCAGCAGCGAAGTTCCTCATAACCGTTTGCTGGCATTGCGTTCGCTGAAAGACATCAGTTATCCGGAAGAAGAGCAGGAGCTGGCACGTCTGGTTCTGGACAATGATCTGCAGGTGCAGACAGAAGCCCTGAAACTGGCAGTCAAGCGTAAGCACCGCAGTTTGATCCCGCAATTGCAGCTCATAATAGCCGGGAACTATCCCGAAAGCGTGAAAAGAATGGCAGCGGGAGCTTTAGCGGAGTCGTTTGGGGAGGAGTGAAACTGCTTTGCAGCGTGAGACGTGAAGTCGTGAAGTCGTGAAGTCGTGAAGTCGAAAAAAAAGCCCGGAACCCGGGCTTTTTTTGTTTGGGTACAAATATCTTTTTTTCTAATAGAATCTTTCTACAAGTTTGATGTTCATTTCTTCGAGTTCGGCGAGTACGGGGAGATAGACATCACGGTCAATAGGTCTTTTCACACCCTTGTGCGTGATCTTGCCATCCAGGATCATTTTCACGGCTATAGCTGCCGGTAATGAAACCGTGCGTGCCATGGAAGTGTCACCATTAGGAATGCCGAAATCAATCATAGTGGAAGTGATACGCTGCTGCGTATTATCCTGATATTCAGCGATAAATTCGTGGTGCATAAGCAGGAGATCAAGTTCTCCGGGTTCATAGCTCATTTTCTCCAGCATAATAGCTGTGAGAACGTCTATAGCAGCTCCTTTTTCACAGGGCACCTGATAATCTTTATCAAAGAACCCGAGCCATTGGAACTTTTTGAGAACTATGCTGGAATCATTCAGGTTAAGTTTTTTGGCAATTGCGCATTTGAGGCAGTCATCTTTTGCTAATCCGAGCATTTTAGTTTTGATAAATTCAGAAACCGACATGTTGCGGGTATCAAATACTTCACCGTCTTTATTAAAGAAACCAAGTTGAGCAAGCGAATACCAGGTTTCGCAGTGACTGATATTACGGAAAGTGCCACGGTAGATGGTTTTAATGCCTTCCAGTCCGTAAGTTTCGATATAGCTGAGCGAGTCACGGTTTGGATAAGCTTCATAAGTACCCATACCTGGGATATCAACCAGCCAGTAGTGACTGAAAAGGTTTTTACCGGGGACATCGACAATTTCACCGTCACGCAGGTATTGAGCATTATTTCCGGCAGCGATGAGAACGCCTTTAGGTGCCCAGGAGAATTTGTAGCCCAGGGGATTTGTGTTATCCTTAGGAGCAGGAAGCCCGCCGCAATAACTCATAAAGCTGACGATTTTGCCACCCTTATCTTTCACTTCATCAAAAATCTTCATGGCACTCATGTGGTCAATGCCGGGATCAACGCCGATTTCGTTCAGGATAATAATACCAGCTTTAACAGCCTGGTCATTAAGTTCGGACATAGCAGGGCTAACGTAGGAAGCGGTAACCATGTTCTTTTTGTTCTTAATGCAAAGAGCAGCAACGATGGGATGGTAAACAGCAGGTAGAAGACTGACACTGATATCGTGTTCTACCACGAGTTTATTCATTAATTCATCATCCGTAACATCTACTTGCACCGCTGTGATATTAGGATGCAGTTTTGCGAGCTTTGCAGCTTTTTCGAGATGACGGTTACCGATAGTAACTTCAAAGCCATTTTCAGCCAGATAAACAACCATAGGTTTCGAAACCAGACCGGCACCGAAAATCATAACTTTCTGAGCCATGTATCCTCCATTAATTCATTTTAACGGGCAAAATCAGTTTGTTAGCTTCCTGAGTCAACAAATTTGTAAATAATCGATTGACGAAAGTTGACTGGAAGAGGGAATTATACCCTGGAGGTGATAATGTGTGAGATCATAATTTATAGAGGTGACATCACAGAACTTGATGTAATAGCGATAGTGAATGCTGCCAAGAGAAGCCTGCTGGGCGGAGGAGGAGTGGATGGCGCTATTCACCGGGCAGCGGGACGAAGGTTATTGCAGGAATGCCGAAGTTTGGGAGGCTGCCAGACTGGAGAAGCCAAAATAACTTTTGGTTATGACCTGAGAGCAGATTACGTGATCCACACTGTGGGACCCGTGTGGCAGGGTGGCAGCGATCAGGAAGCAGAACTGCTGGCAGCGTGCTATAAAAACAGTTTGCTGATTGCCAGTGAAAAAGGAATACATTCTATTGCCTTCCCGGCTATCAGCACTGGAGTGTATGGCTACCCCAAAAAGCAGGCTGCCAGAATTGCCATTGAGACAGTAAAAGTATTTATGTCTGAGCATAAAGTACCTGCAAAAGTGATATTTGTCTGCTTTTCAGAGCAAGATGAAATTATCTATCAAGAATTGCTGAAAAATTTATACGTCTTATAGGACATATAGGACCTATAAGACCTATATAAAAACTGAATTCTATCTTAACTGATCAAAGTATCTTGCCAGATCAGTTATTTCTTTATCCGCAATAAGACCCAGAAAAGGAGTGATAATGTATTTCACCGGAGCTGCCAGAATGTCATTATCCCCAGTCAGGAAAGACCAGCGTTTGCCGATGATCTGGCAGAAATAGCAGCGAACCTGCTGTTCAGCATAAATTTCCTGGATGATATCGTTTAATATTTTAATATCAGGCATAGATTTCCTTATAGATAGACATCTCGTTCACCTTTTAATATATCCTGGTATTCCTGACGGAAAGTAGCCATCAGTTCCTTATTTTTCTGGAAGAATGGGTATTTATCAATATCTTCCAGTTCCTGTTTAATGATCTTTTCACCAATTGCCTTAGTGGCAGGTGAAGCAAAATCATCCAGGAACTCCCGATATGTGAGTACAGCATTAAGTTTGCAGAACTTGCCTTCCACGCAATGCTTCAGCATACCCATGATCCTGTCACCTGTGCGCCCGCAACGGTAACCTGCTGTGCAAAAACTGGTGATCATTCCCATCTCTGCCAGTTCGCGGACTACTTCGTCCAGACTGCGGGTATCGCCCAGCATAAACTGCTGTTCATCTTCCAGTTGGGAAGTTTCCTGATAGCCATCGAGTTTTTTAAGTGCATCTGTATAACCGCCAATACCGATTTTTGTGGAAGCATCCGTCTGGGTGCAGCCTCGCAGTATTGCCTGCCGGCGGATTTCAGCTCTTTCACGGGCTGTGACAATCATGCCGGTATAGGGTACGGAAAGACGCAGGACTGTTACCAGTTTCAAAAAGTCTGTATCATTCACCAGATACTGAGAATTTGTACTCAGTGGTGAGCCGGAAGCAGGTGTAAGTCTCGGGAAGGAAATAGTGTGCGGACCAATCCCAAACTGCTTTTCCAGGTCCATTGTGTGATGCAAAAGCCCCATCACTTCAAAACGCCAGTCATATAAACCAAATAATGCGCCCACTGCCACATCATCAATTCCGGCATCCATCGCCCGATGCAGAGCATAAAGCCGCCAGCGGTAATCACCCTTAAGCGTCTCAGGCGGATGCACAGCAGCATAAGTATCTTTATGATATGTTTCCTGAAACACCTGATATGTCCCGATTCCGGCTTCCCAGAGCTTTTTCAGTTCAGCAGCATTCATAGGTGCAGCATTGATATTCACACGGCGGATATTGCCCCAGCCATTCCGGGCTTTCTTGCGGGTATCATAGGCAGTTTTAATGGATTCCACCATATAATCTGCATCACTCTCAGGATGCTCACCATATACAAGGATCATGCGTTTATGCCCTTCAGCGATTACAGCTTCTGTTTCTTTGCGAACTTCATCCATTGTAAGGATGCGTCTTTTTTCCTGCGAGTTTTCACATTTGAATCCGCAATAAGCACAGTTATTAACGCAAAGATTTGCGCAGTATAAGGGTGCAAAAAAAACTATCCTATTATCATACACTTTACGTTTGATAGCTAGAGCCGCTTCATCCATTTCCGCCCAGAGCTGGGGATCAGTAACGTGCAATAGCGAAGCTGTTTCCTGAGGGTCGAGCCGCTGCACTTCCATTGCTTTGGCAATGATGTCCCGCACCTGCTGCTTTTCAGGTGTTCGGTTATCTTTCAGCTGTTTTTCTATCTGCTGGTGATCAATGAAATCTTTGCCATTGATCAGATATTTATCTATTTCATCCTGCCGGATAACCTGCTTTTTCCATTCTGCTGGTGATAATTTACTCATTTTATATCTCCTGAATTATTATATTTTTAAAGTATAGGCTTTCACATTCACTTCCGGCAATTGCCCGAGCCTGCCAGTGAGAGCACCCAGATCATCAGTAGTCATTTTCAGGATCAGAAAGATTACAGCTACGTTTTTATCCGGTATAGGATGTCCCAGACGCACCTGGATATATTGAGCAAAATCATGTAAAAGAGTGCTTACTTTGTGAAAAGCCGCTTCACGATCATAAATTGTAATTGTTACGGAATGGAATTTTAATTCCATAGAAAACTCCTTCCTGCCATCTGAGGAAAGAGGCTGATGCAGATTTAATGGCTGATCCCGCAGAAACTTCCCCGGTAATCACCAATTCCATCATTCAAAAAAATCACCTCTCACCCTTGACGTCAGAATTTATTTTTTATTTCCTTCTTCTCAGGTTTGCGGGACAAGCTAAAAAGAGCTGTATTGCAGTCAAGTGCAAAATACCCCCCCCCATCACCAGCTACGTAGGTCAATCATCCCTGATTAACCATTAAAACAATGATTAATCTATAAATTTCACCAGAAAAGGAATTTATACCACCAAACTAAGCAGAAGTTTTGAATTGTACTCAAGACAAGACTTCTGGAGATTATTTATGTTTTATCTCAACCAGTCAATTTCGCCCAAAACTCCTTTAAGGATATAAAGTTAAGATATCTAACTCCATAGATTGAATTTAGAAATCTACTTATATTCACTGGAACCAGCAAATAACAAGGAACTTATTTTAAGCTAAAGATATTTATAACGTGATGCTTATGATAAAGACCGATCAATTACTCCTTCGAGTTTCTCCATTCACGATTGAAGCATTACATTTAATTTTCAATTTATAACAATCCCATAACACACTCATAATTAGCATAATACACTAATGATATAATTTGTGACCATAATGTGACTGCCTTTTTTATTAATAAATAACACTTTAACCACTGTCTGTCACTTTTTTCGCCACTTTTAATATTGCATAACCCTAATTTTTTACTTTTTCCCCAATGCAGGTCATTCATCTGGGTTAAATTCTTTGAAAATGGAATATCGATCAATAAATTAGCCGCAGAAACTGCGGTAATATATGGTGGACGTTGAGGAACGTAAACCCCTGACATCTTGCTTGTATGGCAAGCGCTCTCCCAACTGAGCTAAACAACCTGATTAATAAGCAGGTTAGGTCATCGTTAATACAAGAACATGTCTGATGGTTTGGAAGTAAGAAAGTAATTAAATCCATCAACAACTAAATCTTTTTTTTTAGACATAGCATTTTCTCATCTTCACTCCTCTTAAGTACTGCCTCATTAATATGTGTAACATTTTTACGTAGTGATTTTGAATTATATGCGGCGGGAAAAACTTCAATATCATGGATATGCAGCGATGAACAACGTTGATAGAATGTAAAAAATTTTAAAGTTACAGATACTTATGACGTGATGCTTATTTGCGACCAGCCGCAAAATCTGTCAAATCCGTGTTCCATCTTCTCCCTCTCTTCTCACTCCCATTTATGAAATTCAATATGCCTAAAACACTCCAGAAACTAAATCTTTATTCTTTACAAGATATCATGTGATGGCGCAATATTTAACCAGGTTAATTAAGGTCTTTAATTTATCATAGTAGTGAATAAATTTTTGCTAAAAAGGAGGTTTATTATGAAAACGATGCAAGACCCATACTCATTTCCCCAAAAAGAACAGTCTCTTTCTGGTCTTCAAAGTGATTCTCCTCCCATCCCCTTTTCTCCTCTTACATTACATTCTAATTTTCCATTTTCAATTTTCAATTTTCAATTTATATTCCCCCGTCCACTATGTCCACAATTTAGAACTTTTACTGTAACGACAACCATTGCGGAGGTTTATCAACCATCCGCAAGGTCTTACCTGCGCCATATTACTACATTCCTCTGCATTCTCTTCGTTCTCTGTTCTCTGTTCTCTGAACCTCTGTGCTGAAAAAAAATATTCCATTACATTCTTTCGCGTCTTTTGCGTTTTTCGCGGTTAATAGTCTTACATTTTCTTCTCCCCCAAGTCCCAGTTCCGAGTTCCGAGTTCCTCCATTCACCTCTTTTCCCATTCACGCTTAAAGTATTACATTACATTCTAATTTTCAATTTTCAATTTTCCATTTTCCATTTTCCATTTTCAATTCCCCCCCCCCCAAAAAAAAACTGCCAATAGTGGATTTCAAAATCAATTCTTGCTCGAAAATGTAAGGAAATGTAAGGAAAATGTAAGGTCATAACTCACTGCAATAATTTCAATTACAACATAAACTTACATTTTTGCCCATTTTCAAAAATACATACCCCTATTTTTAATCCATTTTGTCCAGGTTAGGCTTTTGCAAAGAGTGCTAATCCCGATTTATCGGGATGAGTGCAGAGAAGTTAGAAAATGATCAGTGAATATTTTTTATATTTATTATCATTTTCTATCTTGTTCTGTGCCAGAAACTTGGTGCTATTTGTGAAATCCTAACCTGGACAAGCCAGAACCAAAAAGGTTTACATTATAGCTTAATCCACTTATTATTTAATAAAAAAAAAGGATTTTATCATGGAACTACTTACAGAAAAAT
>JAIPGP010000082.1 GCA_021735645.1 Candidatus Cloacimonadota bacterium | reverse complement strand
GCTTCTGAAATTCAAAGAAACTTATCGTTTCATAATGTTTCATTAATAGACCTCCATTGAATATTTGATAGCAAATTTCCACCGAGTAATCTTATTGTCAAGTTTTACGGAGACAGCCGGATAGTCATTTAAATAAATGACCAGGCAGCCAGATTAGTGGCTGGCAGCAGAATAGCTGGTGGATTATCAGGATCACCGCTGATGAGAAGATGTACATCGCCATAACTGGTTTTCAGGTAAATAGAATTATAGGTGGTGTACCAGTGACGCAGGTGACTATCATAAATCTCTATTAACTGGTCTTTGCCTGTTCCTGAATCAAAAATGGATTGCCGAGAATAGTGCTGAAAGCAGATAATGGCAATCAGAACAAAGAGCAGAAGTGTGAGAATCCGAAATTTACAGACGTCGGGCCGGGTCGGGCAAATTGTGGTAAGAATAATTTTATTAGTAAAAGGCGTTATCAGCAGGGCAATAAGCAGCAGCGAAGCAAAAGCAGCTATATTGTGACTTAGTAAAGCGAGTAGAGCCAAAATAAAAATTACAGCTCCACTAAGCAATGTGAAAGCATATTTTTTATATTTCACAGTAATTCCCTCGATTCTGGTCGAAATAAACAAAACTCAGATTAAAAATTTCTTGATCGCTTTTGAGCTAAAATAAGTACGGACACTTTATGAGTTTTGTCTGAAAATCTGTCAAATGTTTTTTTTGGAGGGGTTAGCTAATTTATGAATTGATTTGTCAGGAAATAAGGTATTGAAAAAAAATTTTAACTGTTGATGGTGTGAATAATGCTTTCAAGGTGCAGCGAGTACAATAGTACTAATTCGAGTTAAACTATTGTTATAGTATAAACTGCTAACTTAAATTTACAGCCAGTATTTTACCGGGAAGTCACAGGGAAGCCACAGGGAGGTTATTGAGGTTGAAAGCTGGAGTTGAGAAATTTATAATTACTTATAGTGAGAGAGTTTGAGAGTGATTTATGAGATTTGAGAGTGTAATTGAGAATTAATAAGTAGTTACGAGATTAGAAATAGATGAATTTAGTACGATAGTTATAGGCAAAGACGGCAAGATGATTTTGCTGCGGGAGCATTTTTTAGTATAATCAAGAATATTGCCTGATCTCAACAAAATGTGCATTCCCCCGGATAGCTGCAGATATGAAAAAAGGTTTACGTCTTTGCCGGAGTATTTTGCTTTTTACCACATATCAATATCGGTAAAACCGAGCGAGATACCGATACGCAAGCCATCTAAAGAGGAGTCTGGTCCTTGTTCCATCACTTCTCCAGCTATATGCCAGTCAGTAGTACTGGTGGGGAACATATAGGAAGCATGAATGCCTATGGCAGCTTTTCTATACACAGCTTCCCAGGAAATCCCAAAATTAGCCATAATGCTCTGCTTGCTGGCAGAAAACACGTATGGGGTGCCCTGATCTACAGCTTGAATCCAGTCATTCTCCTGACTGCACATGGAATAAGTGAGATTACCTAATCCGATACCAGCCCAGGGAGTGAGAACTGTATAAAAATTAGAATACAGCACATATCCCAGATCAAAGAAAACTGCATTGGCACTGACCTGATAAGTATTGATTTCATCTGCATGCGTTCCATTATTCAGCAGATAGCCTTCCATTCCCAGGGCAACATTATTGGAAAGATACAAATACTGGGCACCAATATTGATGAATGATTCTGGATAAGTAACTTCGAAAACGAACTCAATATCATCATTAAGCGAGCTGAGATCAATGCTCTGAGACGCGATAGTAAGTCTGCCTTGTGAGCCATAAACACCTTTCCAGCCAAATAATCCGCCATTAGCGAAAACAAGTGATATGGAAAGCAGAAAAACCACGATCAGAAATAATTTAGTTCTATCTATCAAAAAAACCTCCTGCCAGCCGGAATTAGTCCTGCAATTCCGTTTATATAACATAGTAAATATTAGTAACAAAGAAATATCCGTCAAATAATTTATGCTTTTCCTTGACTTTATGACGAAATAAATTAATTAAGAAAGAAATAACCATGGAGGAATTTATTATGAAAAAAGGTCTAATAGTCCTGATAGTAATAATCGTAATTATTTTAGGCGCATATAGTTGGGTGAAAGGAAATTATAATCGCCTGGTGAATATGGATGAAAGTGTCAAGGCAAGCTGGAGTCAGGTAGAAAACGTATATCAGCGAAGAATGGATTTGATCCCGAACCTGGTGAATACCGTGAAAGGTTATGCCGCTCATGAGCAGGAAACCTTTCAGATGGTCACAGAAGCTCGTTCAAAAGTAGGCGGCATGGTCAATATTGATGAGAGTGTCTTAAATGATCCCGCCATGTTTGAGAAGTTTCAGCAGGCACAAAGCCAGTTAGGCAGTGCCTTGCAGCGTTTGATGGTAGTGCAGGAGCGTTATCCGGAATTAAAAGCTAACCAGAATTTTCTGGAATTGCAAAGTCAGCTGGAAGGTACAGAAAACCGGATAGCAGTAGAGCGGCGACGTTTTAATGAGACAGCAAAGATATATAACACGACAATCAGAACATTTCCAACTCTGATGCTGGCGAACATGTTTGGTTTCAGTTCCAAGCCTTATTTTCAGGCAGCAGCAGGAGCAGAACAGGCACCGACAGTGGAATTTTAAACAGGAGTGTTTATGCAGAAACTTAGTAAAGCAGAGCAGGAGAGAATAGCTCAGGCAGTGCAGCAGGCAGAGCAGAAAACCAGTGGGGAAATAGCTACGGCCCTGATTTCCCAGAGCAATGATTATGCCGTTTATGAATTATTAGCAGCAGTATTGGCAGGTTTGATCTATAGTATGGTGATAATAGCCTATTCTGTTGAGATACAGAACTGGCTGCAGGGATTATTCTGGAATTATCAGATTTATTATCTAACAGGTTTTTATCTGATCAGCACATTCTTAGTGATCCTGATAGTATATTTTCTAGCGAACCTCCCGGTGATAGACAGGCTGATAGTTCCGCGCAAAGTGCGTGAGAGCTGGGTAAACCGGCGAGCCTGGCAGCACTTTGCACAATCAGGAGTGGGCCATACCAAAGATGGAACCGGGATACTGATCTTTATTTCGTTGCTGGAGCGTCGGGTGGATTTGCTGGCAGATTATGGAATTGCCCAGAGGGTAGCGCCCAAGATGTGGCAGCAGATAGTGGATAATGTGATAGCAGGAATCAAATCAAAGCAAATGATCGAGAAGCTGTGTGAAGCTATCGTAGAATGCGGAGAATTACTGGCAAAAGATTTTCCCCGGCAGGATGATGACCAGAACGAACTTAGCGATAATATCGTGCAATTAGACAATTAAGCGGAGCAGTAACATGAATAAGAAAACAAATTTAGTATTGATACTCAGTTTACTGCTGTTTAGCATTTACCTTTATTCCGCAGTTAAAATTCCCACGCTAAAAATGATGGTGAATGATAATGCCGGCATCCTGAATGCCCGGGAAGAAAGTGAATTAGAACAGCTTCTGCGTAGCACCATGTCCAGCACTTCAGCAGAAATAGCTCTTCTCACAGTCAATGATCTATCCGGACTCACGATTGAAGATTATTCCATGCGGGTTGTAGAAAAATGGAAGCTGGGCAAAAGTGATCGAGATAATGGTATTTTGCTGCTGGTGAGTACAAATGATAAAAAAGTCCGCCTGGAAGTTGGTTATGGACTGGAAGATATCGTTACTGATGCCAAAAGCAGTTATATCATTAATACTCAGATAATTCCTCAATTTCGTCAGGGTAATTTTTATCAGGGTATCAAGGATGGATTAATATCCACTTCCGGTTTAGTGAATTCCACCTATCAGATCAGTGCGGAAGAACTGGCACAATATGAAAAGACGCAGTCACGAAATCATAAGGGTGGTGGTTTTCCCATAGGATTAATAATTTTCATACTCTTTATGATCTTATCTGGCAGACGTGGCAGACGCGGTTTATTCACTGGCATGCTTCTGGGTTCCATGTTAGGAGGACGTGGCGGCGGTGGCGGTCGCGGCGGCGGCTTTGGAGGTGGATTTGGTGGATTCTCCGGTGGCGGCGGCGGTTTTGGCGGCGGTGGTGCTTCCGGTGGCTGGTAAAATAAAAGGACAGGTAATATGTTTATAGATTATGCGCGGATAAAGATAAAATCGGGAACCGGTGGCAGGGGCTGCGTGAGTTTCCGGCGAGAGAAGTTTGTGGCAAAGGGTGGACCCGATGGCGGAGATGGCGGTAAAGGGGGTAGTATCTATTTGCTGGCAGACAGCAATTTTAATACTCTGCTTAAATACCGTTTCACCAAATTATATAAGGCAGTAAATGGCGAAGCCGGCAGGGGCAACAATCAGACCGGGGCTTCTTCTGAAGACCTTCTCCTGCCTGTGCCAATGGGAACAGAGGTTTTTGATATCACAGACGGCAAGCATGAAAGACTGGGCGAGCTTACCGAAGAAGGACAAAAACTGCTGGTAGCTACCGGTGGTAATGGTGGCAGGGGAAATGCGCGTTTTGCTTCGGCAACAGTGAAAGCTCCCCGCTATGCCAAACCTGGAGGTAATTGCGAAGAAAAGGAACTTGAGCTGGTGCTCAAGCTGATGGCTGATGTAGGGCTGGTAGGATTTCCTAATGCCGGAAAATCTACCCTGCTCAGTAAGGTCTCATCTGCCAGACCTAAGATCGCCGGATATGAATTTACTACTCTGGAGCCATCTCTGGGAGTAGTGGATATGGGTAATTATTCTTCATTTGTCATGGCAGATATTCCGGGTATTATAGAAGGAGCTCATGATGGCAAAGGACTGGGAACCCAGTTCCTGAAACATATTCAGAGAACCAGAATCCTGCTGTTCCTGATCGATATCGATAGCCCTAATCCCTTTGAAGATTATATGACTCTCTACAAAGAGTTGCATTTATATGATCCTCACATGGATAAAAAACCACATCTCATTGCCTTATCAAAACTTGATACAATCCTGGAAAGTGACAAAAAAGAGATGCTTGCCATGATGAAGCGGGAGTTTGCTGAACATCTGCATGAAGATATTATTGCCATTTCTTCTATCACGGGTGAAAACCTGGATGTTTTGAAGGATATACTATATAATAAACTGCAAAATCTGAACCGGATAGAGGACCCGGTACTTACATGAAACAGATAGCTACTGCCAAAGCACCTGCTGCAATTGGGGCATATTCCCAGGCTATCTGGCATGAAAACCTGCTCTTTTGCTCCATGCAGATAGGAATAGAACCCCAAAGCGGGGTTCTGCAGGTGGGACTGGAAGCCCAGACTCGTCAGATATTTTTGAATTTGCAGGAGATTTTACTGGCAGCTGAGCTGGATCTGGATTGTGTGCTCAAAGTGAGTGTATTTCTTCAAGATATGAGTAGATTTGCGGATTTTAATCTGATCTACAGTCAATATTTCAATCAGCCCTATCCTGCTCGCGAGGTGATGGAAGTGAGCGCTCTGCCCAAGATGGCAGATATTGGCATATCTGTAATTGCAGGTAATGTTAGATAAAATTCGCTCCTGGATAAAGCTTACATCTGCTAGCGGAATTAGTTCTGCCCGAGCAATAAAGATCGTGAATGAACTGGGTGAACCGCGATTATGGATAGATGATAAAGACTCACCGCTGGCAGAATTTACATTTGTTTCCGCTGAAATGCTGCAATCTCTGACAACTATGGATGATCCGCCGAACTGGCAGGAGACTGCCCGTCTGATACAGCAGTATGATCTTCGTTTTGTTACTTTTTTTGATGCCGAATATCCTGAAATATTAAAGCTGATACCCGATCCGCCTGTCTGGTTGTTTTATCAGGGTGAATTGCGGCAAAGTGATTATATTAAAAGTCTGGCAGTAGTGGGAACGCGAAAGCCTTCCAGCTATGCAAAGGTTCAGTGTCATAAGATAGTAAGTGAACTGGTTCAACAGCAGATGGTGATCGTGAGCGGTCTGGCTTATGGTATTGATGCCTTAGCTCACAGAACCGCTTTAAGCCAGGGTGGCAGAACAATTGCCGTGATGGGTACAGGAGTAGAGCAGATATATCCGCCGGAGCACCGGCAACTGGCAGAAGAGATCAGGCAAAATGGTGCCCTTATCTCTGAATATCTGCCGGGCAGCAAAGCCTGTGTCTGGAATTTCCCGAACCGGAATCGCATTATCAGCGGTCTCAGCCAGGGAACCTGGGTAGTGGAAGGCGGCCTAAAAAGCGGCTCCCTGATCACAGCTAAATATGCTCAGAAACAGAAACGCCCTGTATTTGCCTTACCTGCTGATATAAGTAGAGATACTTCTGCCGGGTCAAACCAGTTGATCAAAGAAGGTGCATTTCCGGTGCTGCAAAGCCGCGATATTATGGATGTTCTGGGGATTTCCGGGTCAGATATTTCTGATTCGGGTGATGCTTTGCAGAAATTAAATGAGTTAGAACGGAAAGTTTACCAGATTCTGGTTAATCAGCCGGAAGATGTCCAGTTTGATAAACTGCTGGTTCTTAGTAAACTGAAAGTCGGTGAGTTATCCACGATAATTTTGAGCCTGGAGTTGAAAGGTTTTGCTGCAAAATCTCCGGGGAACAGACTTCATCCTATAAGATAAAGAGGTAATAATGAATAAAAGAATAACAAAAATATCCCGCAATTTTCTCAAATATCCGGCAGGTTCTGTACTGATAGAAACCGGAAATACGAAAGTGATCTGTGCAGTTTCTATTGAAGAAAATGTGCCCTCTTTTATAAAAGCTGCTGTACAGGGCTGGCTCACCGCGGAATATTCAATGATGCCCGGCAGTTCAAAGCCCCGCAGCAGACGCGAAGTGAGTAATGGTAAGGTAAGCGGTCGCACCGCAGAAATACAAAGACTAATTGGCAGATCGCTGCGAGCGGTGGTGGACCTCAGGAAGATTCCCGGCTACACGATTAAGATAGATTGTGATGTGATGCAGGCTGATGGAGGCACTCGCACTGCAGCGATTACAGGTGCCTGCGTGGCTTTGCATGATGCCTTTTCTTATATGATAAAAGAGAATATGATCCAGGAATCTCCACTTAATAGTTTGATAGCTGCTATATCGGTAGGGCTGGTGGATGATAATTATATTCTTGATCTGGACTATGAAAATGACTCAATTGCTCAAGTGGATATGAATGTGGTGATGACTGAAAATGGTGATATTATAGAAGTTCAGGGCACAGCAGAAGGTAAACCATTTTCGCGCAGTCAATTTAATGAAATGCTAGACCTGGCAGAAGCCGGCATACAGGAATTAATTTCTGCTCAGAAAGCAGCTTTAGCGATCAGTTGAGGTTATTATGAAAAAAGCAGATTTAATAATTCGTAATTGTGGTGAACTGCTCACTTTGCGGGGTGCCAATCAAGCTCGTACAGGTGCAGAAATGAATGAACTGGGTATAATAAAAAATGCCTCAATAGTTATCAACGCTGGAATAATAACAGATATTGGCAAAGATAAGGATATTATTCCTGCCTACCATTGCGATAGAAGCATCGATGCGGAAAGCCGGATAGTAATGCCGGGCTTTGTGGACCCTCACACTCATCCTGTGTTTTATGCCACCCGCGAAAACGAATTTGAAATGCGTATTGCCGGGAAAAGCTATGTAGAAATTTCGTTGTCTGGCGGTGGGATACGCTCCAGTATAAATTCTGTGCGTGAAGCCGACGAAGAAGAATTGTATCAGCTATCCAGGCAGCGGATAACGAAGATGATCCCCTGCGGCACTACTACGCTGGAAGCGAAAAGTGGCTATGGTTTATCAACTGCCAGCGAACTGAAAATGCTCCGCGTGATAAATAGACTTCAGGAAGATCTGCCTTTGGATATAATTCCCACTTTTATGGGAGCTCATGAATTTCCCCTGGAATATAAAGCTGATCATGAGGGTTATATTGATCTTTTGATCAATGAAATGATCCCTCAGGTTGCCCAGTCAAACCTGGCAGAATATTTTGATATCTTTACAGAAGAGCACGTTTTCAATATTGAGCAGTCACGAAGAGTGCTGCAGGCAGCAAAAGATAACGGTTTCAAGCTGAGAATGCACGCTGATGAGATCAAGCCTATTGGTGGGGCAGAGCTGGCTGCCGAAATGCAGGCAGTGTCTGCTGATCATCTGGGTGCCTGCTCAGATGCCGGTATAAAGGCCATGCAGCAGAAAGGTGTGATTGCCACGCTGCTGCCGGGGACTATTTTCTCACTTGGTATGAAAAGCTATGCCCGTGCCCGTGATATGATTGATGCCGGGGTAGCTGTTGCTTTAGCCACTGATTATAATCCCGGCTCCTGTAATTGTGACAGTATGCAATTTATTATCACGCTTGCCTGCCTGCAAATGAAGATGACAGTTGCCGAAGCTATCTGCGCTTCCACCATTAATGCCGCTGCTGCCCTGCAAAAAGCAGATAAGATCGGTTCCCTGGAAAAAGGCAAACAGGCAGACATTATCATCCTCGATATGCCGTCCTACAAATTCCTGCCCTATCACTTTGGCTCAAATAATGTCTCAATGGTTATCAAAAAAGGAATAACCATCTGGACAGCCTAAATAATACTCAGTTACCTTGCGGTCTTGTACCTTCGCAATGGTGACGACCTATAAGTTTTGCCTGGCATTTTACATTACATTATATTACACTTAATTTTCCATTTTCAATTTTCAATTTTCAATTACTCCCCGTCCATTGTCCACCAAACCAAGCTTAATTATAGATTTTCTCTTATCCGTGCCAATCAATATAATCTGAGGCAAAATCATTTTTTATTAATAGAGATTCCAGCAAAAAAGCCCTGCTCAGCCCCATCATCATTACGTTCATAGTAGTACTTAAATTCAAATTTATACTGCAGCCAGCTGTGATTGAGCAGCAGGCTTACCCGGTAGCCATCCCCCGTAAGACAAACCTGCTTGGAAGAGTAGCGCAGATTGTTTTCATATAAATAGAGCGGTAATTCTCCCCGGAAAGCCGTGAGTCGCACCCAGATTCTGCATTTGCCAATCTGCCTGCCAGCCTGCTGATAAAATACAAATCCTCGCTGATATTTGCCGGCTTCGCTGGCTGCTTCCCAACGCCAGGCAAAACGGTTTCGCAGGATAATTTGCTCAACTTTCTGGCTCAAAGTGATCTGATATTGCCCGTTTTCTACATCTATCACCTTCCCTGAATCGGCAATTGCTGCATATTGCTCTGCATTTTTATATCTGCCATACACCTCCAGATAATTATCACTTTTGCCGTATTTCACAGAAACCATCTGCTCCGCTCCACCACTAGGCAGGTCTATCAAATAACGCGCAGAGGGAAAATAATAAAGGTCTGCGTACATATTAACCTGCCAGTTCTCAGCCGGTTTCAGGTTTATGCCATAATAAATCCCGTCTTCACCTCCAAAATGCGATTTTCTGGCTGGCGGGTTGCCGTGAATATCAGGGAAATCTGCCTGATAAGATCTGAAAAGCAGATACTGGCGAAATTTGCGGCTGCCAATACTCATCACAAATATCCCGCCCCATTTTTCACCCGCCCGGGCAAGCTCTCCATTCAGCAGCAGATCATTCATTCTATATTCCAGACAGCTCGAATAGTTTTCCAGTTCCTGCCAGCCCATCCCATTAGCAAAATCTGCAGAAAACCGCAGCTTTTCTGCCAGAAGTCCCCACCGTAATTTCTCCCATTTTCCGGTGATAGCCCCTCCATAGCAGGTCTCTACAGCATAAAACTCCTCTGCATCACTGCCATCTGAAAAAGAGCCTATCTGCATACTATCTGCATAATTTACTGCCAACTCAGCTTCTGAAAAGAAAAATGTCCCCTCAAATGCTCCCTGCGAAAGCCGCACTGCTGCCCCCGATGCATATTTATTGGCATAACTGCTGGTATAAGGTCGCACCAGTTCACCGGAATTATGCAATATTCCACCAGCAGTTTTGCCAAACCCCATCCTGAATGCCGGAGCATGTAAAAGACCTTGTCCCCAGCGCAGAGCATACTGCCCAACAGTAAGCTGCCAGGGATAGCAGTCATATCTGAAATAGAAAGGATAAAAAACATGGTTTGCAGCTTCAGCACCATCTCTTTTCAGCAGAAATCCCATTTCCAGATCACCCCACTGCAATCTGCTCCTCAAACTGCTGCTGGTAATGCTGGAATCTGTTCCGCTGGTGACTGCTGCCAGTCTGAATTTGTGTTCTGGAGGTTTAGAATAGGTGATATAGGGGTCAATAAGCTGCATCACAGGTTCAGACATGCCCCGCTTGATAAGCTCCGCCCTGCCGCTAATCTGCCTGCCATTAACGATTTTCTGTAATTTGGCAATATCTATCGAAGTGATACCGGGAATGATTAAAAGTCGCTGCATATCCTCGAAATTTATCGCTACAGGTGACTCTTCTAATTCCAGCAGAGCTATCTCAATTTCAGGTTGAACCGTTATTTCTTCTTGATTGTCATAGAGTCCTTCGCTTTCTATATCTCCCCAAATTAATCCTGCTCCCAATAGGAGGATCAGACTAATTATCCGGTGCATACTGCAAACTTATATAATGACTTTCCAGCAAATCTTCATGATACTGCAAAGCATAAGAAACCGCAAATCTGCCGAGAGTGATCTGAAATCCGCTGCCAATGCTGGCGGGGTACATACTATATGATGAAATGATACGCAACGTCCGGCTGATGGTATATTCCCCGGCAATAGCAGGATGGAACTCAAAGCCGCTCTCCTTCTCGATCCGCACAGCTAGATCACCAGCCGGTACTATCTGCCAGCTCATTTCCCAGATCACATATACCGGCAATCGCTCATCATCTATTTCAGATGCTGCGGCATTCAGCCAGGAAATAGCTGTGTTTATCTGCGAGTACTGCCAAGCCATGCCCAGATCGATAGTAAAAGCCGAAGCCATTGTTTCTGCCGGGATTTGTATCAGCAGATTTCGCAGATTAATGCCAAACTGCAATTCACCTGTGCAATAACTAAGATTAAGCACTTGATTGCTCTCTTTGTAATTGGGATGATGCAGATGAGCTAAGGCATAGCCCAGATTTATTTTACGATACGAAGTTCCGGCAGCAAAGACATAATAGGGCAATTCCGGCAGGTTATATAAAAGCGTACTGCTGAATTCTATTCCTTTGCCAGTCAGGGCAGGATAACTGAATATGGCTCCACTTTCATGGCAAATAAAGGCACTTCCTCCGCTGGCTGCTGAATTTGCACTCCAGGGCAGCAGTAAACCCGAACCCATCAGCATATATCCCCAACCCAGAATGATAATAACAATTATTTTCAGCTTATTCATTTTTCTTCACATAAATTTTCTGAAGCATTTATCCCCCAGTCCCAAAATCCCTGTCAAATAATTTCTTCCGCCACCCGATATTTATTTGTCCTTCATGTCTATAAAGTCCATTTCCTCCTAAAATCTAAATGGTCACAAATTGCCTGTATCCCTGTATAATTAATAAAATTATGATATTTTTCTTGACTCAGATAATAATAAAAACTTGTGTGTAATGCAAAGAGGGAAAATTGCAGGAACGGCATTGACTGGGAGTAATAATGCAGTCAGGCAAAAATAATAAGCATGTTGATATTTAGTTTATTAAGCTCAGTTTTTCCAAAAAGATCTAAAGATGAAGTAATAATAGATTGCTTCCTGATGTATTAAGGGGTAAAAAATGGCAAAAATCCTGATCTGCGAAGATAAGGCAGAAGCGCGAGAAGCATTACGTGAAATACTGGAAGAGCAGGGCTACGATGTATTATCAGCAGAAGATGGCAGGTCAGGGCTGGAGATATTTATAGCTGAGCAGCCGGATCTGATATTTTTGGATATTTATATGCCGGTAATGGATGGATTAAGTGCCTTAAAAGAGATCATGAAGCTTAACCCGGATCAGATAGTGATCATGCTGACTGCTTCGAAGGATATAAAGCAGAGTGTGCAGGCAATGAAACTGGGAGCACATGATTATATCACCAAACCTTTTAATCTGGAAGAGCTGTTCATCATCATTAAAAATGCTTTGAAGACAGATTCCCTGCATAAGGAAGTGATAGAACTTAAAAAGCAGCTTGCCAGCCGGCAGACAGATATCGTGATAGGTGACAGCAAACCAATCAAGAACATCATCAAATTAATAGATCTGGTATCACCTACCGGTATGAGCGTATTGATCACGGGAGAGAGCGGAACTGGCAAGGAAGTATTTGCCCAGCTTATCCATCGGCGCAGTGAGCGCAGTCAATATCCTTTTGTGGCAGTAGATTGTGGAGCAATACCGGAGAATCTGATTGAGAGCGAGCTTTTTGGTTATGAGAAAGGGGCATTTACTGGGGCAGATAAATCAAGGCAGGGGAAGTTTGAGGCGGCTCATAAAGGTACTTTGATGCTTGATGAGATCACAAATCTTTCCTTTGACGGACAGGCAAAACTTTTACGAGCTCTGGAAGAGCGAAAAATCCGGCATGTGGGAGGCGACAAAGATATTGCTGTAGATGTACGGGTGCTAGCTACCACTAATCTGGATTTGCAGGAAGTATTAAAAGGCGGGAAATTCCGGCTTGATCTTTATCATCGATTAAATGAGTTTATGATACATTTGCCGTCTCTGCGAGAGCGGCGGGAAGACATCCCGGAGCTGGCAAGATATTTTTTGGGAACAGCGAATCTGGAGCTGGGCAAGAAAGTGGAAACATTCACACCCCAGGCACTGGAGTATATTTGCCGGCATGATTGGCAGGGCAATGTGCGTGAACTGAAGCATGCTTTGAAAAGAGCAGTACTACTTTGCGAATCAAGAGAAATATCTCTTGAGGATCTGGTGACAAATACTGCGGGGAATCAGTTTAATACAACTCAGGATATATTTAATTATACGGGCAGTTTTTCAGAGGTGATAGCTGAGATCGAGAAGAAACTGATCAATCAGGCACTTGATTCCTGCCAGGGTAATAAGACCACAGCGGCAGAGCAGTTGGGGATGAATCGCAAAGCTCTATATCGCAAAATGAAAAGTTTAGACTTGGAATAAGGGGCAAAAATGAGTGAGAAAGCATTACTTGCAGAAGCCAGAGAAATACATAATCAGTCACCAGTGAAAGCTTTGGAAATTCTTAATCGGATAGACCTGGGAAATTGCCCTGATGCGGAACTGCAAGCGGATATTTATCGGGAATATATCTATAATCTGATGCATTTGGGTAAACTGGAGCAGGTTCTGGAAAAACTGGAGAAATTGCGGCTACTTTTGCCTGAATTAGAAAATCGCTCGGGTTATGTATATTATCATAAGATCAAGGGGATTGTTTTTATTGAGAAAGGTGATTATGCAGCCGGGATTGAGGAGTTCTGCACTGTACTTGATCTGGCTCATCAGTCAAATAATCCCAAATTGATCTATAATGAGACGGTCAATATTGGAGTTGTATTTTACAATTTGAAGAAATATGAGCAATCTTTGCAATATTTCTCCCAAGCAAAACAGATAGCAATTGATAATGATTTTGACCAGACAGACCTGATCTTGAACATGGTGGCTTCCAATGCAGAAGCCGGGAAGGTGGAGGAGGCAATTACAATTGGACTTGATCTGGAAGAAAAGCTGCATGAAAGTAAAAATTTTATCCAGCAGATTTCCTGTTGCATCAATCTGGGAAATGCTTATTCATTGCTGGAGGATTATGAACGGGCGATTTATTATTTTGAGAAAACCAACCAGCTGGTAGAGAATGCTCAGCAGGAAGGTCGTTATTATGATGTGAAGTATCAACTGGCATGTATATTAACAAAGACCGGGAAAATTGAAGAGGCTATTGACTTGTTGAAAACAGCACTATTCATTACCCGGGAGGGAGAGAGATTAGCTGACCAGGAAAAAGTATTACGCCAGCTTGCTGAATGTTATTATATACTTGGAGATTATCAGATCGCCTATGATAGTCTGCATGAGGCATTTAAAATACATGAAACGATCATTGATGAAAACACGAAAGATAAAATAGCGAGGTATCAGGCGATACTGGAAGTGGAGCATAAACTGCACGAAAAGGATCAACTTATGATGATCTATGCGCGGCAGGCAGAAATGGGGCAGATGATAGCAGCTATTGCTCACCAGTGGCGTCAACCTCTGAATGGATTATCGGTGATATTAGATTCCATTTATGATGCCTGGGAATTTGGGGAATTAAATGATGAATCCTTACATAATAAAATTGCTTCAGGTAAAGAGGTTATATTCTCCATGAATAATACAATCAGAGATTTTCGTTCTTTTTTCCAGGAAAAGCAGCAGTATGATATTTTCAATGTGAGAGAAGTGATTGAAAAGGCGGTAAGATTTACAGATTACCGGTTCATGAATGAGAATATCAAGCTGGAATTTGTCATTAAAGATAATTGTCTGCTGTCGGGCAGCAGCAATCAACTGCTCCAGGTAATGCTGATTATACTAAATAACGCTTTTGATGCATATCAGGAGCTGGAATTAAAAGCAGGAAAAGTGACGATACATCATGAAATAAATAGTAATTTTTCCTGCCTGAAGATTTGTGACAATGCGGGAGGTATTCCTGACGGCATCATTGAGAATATCTTCAACTTAAATTTCTCTACTAAATCTAATAATGAGAATTGCGGTATCGGTCTCTACTTAGCCAAAATGATCATCGATCATAAATTCATGGGTAATATCAGTGTTTATAATGAGAATGACGGAGCTGTATTTCTGATCAAGCTGCCTCTGCCAGAAGCACTATAAATATTCTACTGTAAAGCCGAAACACCCGGGTTAACTGGCGAATGGGTTTCCTTGCAATAATGACGACTATCTCTTTCCCAACCTTCATTTAGGTGTAATTATCAATATTCTCTTAAATACTACATTATTCAAATTGTTCTTGAGTTAATACGACCATGGCGTTTATCTTCCATTCGCAAGTTAACCTGGTTACCAGACTAAGACCTTCATCACGTCCACTATGTCCACTTAGTCCTCTGCGTCCACTTAGTCCACTGTCCACAAATAGCTTATATCTCTGCAATTGTAAACAAAAAAAAATTGGGCAGGCTTTTTGCAAACTAAAACGTCAAGCCCCACACGAGACGTCTCAGCAGAAGGAAGAATGCTGCACAATGCCAAGCCCAATTTTGCCCGTTGGCGAGATCCTGGTAAGATTCGCCAGAAAAAAAACATGGCTAAGAAAAAACCACACGTGGGTGGTGAGAACCCACGTGTCAAAAGAAGGATTCTGGGCACATAATGTCAAGAAAAATTTACTTCAATGCTATAATAGTTCGCTTAATGACCGACTAAATATACTTTACTGAGGGAAAATAAATGCTGAAATACATGCGAAATGGGCATTACATAACAAGTTGGGAGGATTTCCGACAACTGAAAGTTCAGGTAAAGACTGTTTAAAAAAAATAGACCTGCCAAATGACAGGTCTAATTTTTATAGGTCTGGAATGAATTTCTTCTTCTTTCAGGGGAAGGTTTATCAAAACCAGATGATCTAAAACAAGATCAAGAAATTATTTTTTCTTTTTGTGTCGATTCTTGCGAAGTCTTTTTTTCCGTTTATGGTTATTGATTTTATAACCTTTCCGTTTTTTTCCGCAGGGCATTCATCCTCCAATTATTACTTGTTAGAAGTATCAACTTCTTCTTTGAAAGCGCGAGAGAACTTGAAAGTTGGAACAACTCTTTCAGGAACCTGAACTTTTTCATCAGTTTTAGGATTGCGACCCATACGTGCTTTACGTGTTTTTAATTTAAAAGTTCCAAAACCTCTAATTTCGATATGATGTCCTTCTTCCATAGAATCTTTAACAGCATCAAGGAAAGCATCGACAGCCAGGGATACATCTTTGCGAATGATACCAGTGGCATCCGCAACTTTTTTTACTAAATCAGCTTTAGTCATAATTTATCTCCTAAATTATTTTATCAAAAAACTATTTATCTTGAGCAGTCATACTTGTCAAGAGCTTTTTAGTTAATTTAATATATATAAGATAATTAGAGCCCAAAAAAGCCTGAACAAAGAAAGTTCAGGCTTAAAAATGAGTAAAAAATTCACAAAAAAAGTACTTTATCTACCTCAAAAGAATAGAGGAGAGCGCCCCCTGCTTATGGGAGGGAGCAGTAATGGGGACGCTCTTTGCTTTTGAGGAGGGATTATTCATTATCAAGTTCCTGCCGGAATTCTTCCAGAGTGAGACTTCGCTGCCATTCTACCCAGAAAGAATTAATCAAAGCTAAGGTTATTTCCGGATGTCGGACAAAAGTGGCTGTGTCGGTTTCAGAAAAAGAGTGATCAGCGGTCAGAAGGTAAAACACCCTGGTATTATCGAAGATCATCATTTTCATAGGAAGAAACCTTGCCAGCCTGACAGCTTCGCCCCGATCCTGAAACATTTGGGCTACTTGCAGAGAATAACGGGGATCATTATGGTCGATCTGAAAGATCGCCCGATGAGTGATACCCTTTGATTCACTTAAAGAACAGGTTAAAATATCTCCTTTATCCCCCTTAAGCCGTAAGTGGTAGGGGGGTTTATTAAAGGAAAGAATCATCTTACTGGTGGTATCCAGATAAGATTTTAACCTTTTCTGCACAGCACTGGAAGACCTCAGAACTTCTATCAATTTGTCATCGAAATGCCCCATTGTTTCATTAACTAAAAACATCTGGTGCAATTGACTGCTAAGATTCCGGGCAATTTTTGTCCGCAAGCTAAGATCAGCGATCATGCCTTCTAAAGCAAATTCTGGATCCACAGGAACATAAGTTTTCACTTTATTAAATACTTCAGTGCATAAACCTTTCTTGATCAGGTTTTTCAGCACATCGTAAATCTGCGTTCGGAAAATTCCCGTTATTTGGGATAATTCTTTTGCAGACAATTTATAATGATCAAGCAGAGCAATGTAAGTCCGGGCTTCGATTTCAGTTAAACCGATTTTAACCAAGTCAGCCTCGAGCTTAGCTGGCATTACACCTCCATTGTCTCTCGTATTACGACAATTATGTCGTACACAAAACGAAAACAAACTATCTGGTTATATCTGTCAAGTTTTTTTTTAACTATTTGTAATATAACTCATTGATTATTAATTAATTAATAGCCTGATACGGTTATATCGCTCAATTACGCATTACCCTTCCGCAACAAAAACAAGCTCATAATCGTGATTTAGGGATTAGTCTACCGGCTGAAGGACGTATGAGACGAATCTTAAGTACCTTAGAGAAAAAATAAATTTTCTCTGAGGTTTCTATTAACCTTTTCTAATTTCTGCTGAAATCATGGCTTTAGCTATCTGACTGTCATTGTAAAAAAAAGAATAATCAGGGTGAAGATGAACACAACAACCTGGAGAGATTCCTGGAAATGCCAGTTTTCATTAAGAAACTGGCATCCCCCTGTTTTATTAATATGCATCAGACTTAACTAACAGAAATGGATGGAGATAGTGTGCGTTTCAGTGGTCAACCATCCGGGTTTCAGTCAGTGTAATTTAGAACACAGCTAAGTTACCTCCCGGATGGTCGATAGACCTCCCGGATGGTGATGACTTGTTATTCTGATTTTATATAGAAGCCAAGAATAAAATTAATTTCGGGGGGATGCGAGTTTGATTAAGAAACAGGCATCCCCCTGTTTTATATAAGTCATAAGTTAGCTAACTGATTACTTGTTAGACAACTAACTCAGCACAAGAACTCTGAATAACTTGTGTCTCCCAATCTCATTAACACCAGATTTCAATCTGGTGTTCAGAATAG